>JBEKZG010000585.1:0-2985 GCA_049510095.1 Occallatibacter sp. | reverse complement strand
GTGCCCATCAGCGGCATTCCGGGCTATGACATCCACAACCGCACGCCCTATACAGAGGAATGGATGCTCTCCATCGAGCGGCAGGCCGGCCCCAACACTGTCCTCAGCGCAAGCTATGTAGGTACCGCGAGCCACCGGCAGCGCGTTCTCGTCGAGTCGAATCCGGGAAACCCCGCTCTCTGCCTGAGTCTCAGCCAGGCCAACCAGGTCCAGCCGGGAACCTTGACCTGCGGCGCTTATGGCGAGGACACAGTCTACTCGCCCGTTGGCGGCGGCCAGGTTGATGGCACGCGCGGACCGTTGGGATCGAACTTCGGCAGCAATGCGCTTCAGTCGAATATCGGCTTCGCCAATTACAACGCTCTTGAGCTCAGCGCACGCCACACCAGCGGGCGGCTGGAATTCTCCGGCGCGTACACTTATGGAAAATCCCTCGATCAGTCCTCGAATATCGGCGAAGAGGTGAATCCCTTCAACCATGCGCTCAGCTACGCTGTATCGTCGTTCGATGTGAAGCAAAACTTCGTCCTCAGTTACGAATACCAGCTTCCCGTCGACCGTTGTCTCCACTCCAACCAGCTCACCAGAGGCTGGTCGCTGTCCGGCATTACCCGCTTCACCACCGGCTTTCCCATCACCATGATCAATAACGGCGATAACTCGCTGATGGGGACCAATCCAAATGGTGTGAACAACAGCAGCATCGACGAGCCTGATTACAACGGCGCTCCGCTGCATCTGAATCACAATCCGCGCACCAACGCAAACAACTACTTTGACACCGCGGACTTCAGCATTAATGCACTGGGAACTTCGGGCACTTCCAAGCGCCGCTTCTTTTATGGCCCCGGCGCGGAGAATTACGATATGGCACTCGCCAAGAAGCTATCGCTTACTGAATCGAAGTCGCTGCTCTTCCGTGTCGAAGGCTTCAACGTCTTCAACCACGCCCAGTTCAACGGCCCCAGCTCAGTCGATGGCGACATCGGCAGCGCGGCATTCGGCAATGCAGTCAGCGCAGCGCCGCCGCGAATTCTGCAGGCAGCACTGAAGTTCAGCTTCTGACGGAAACGAGTATGCAAGTGGGACGAAGAACATGCGATTCAGGCAGCCCGCTGAAGGGAAACCCGCTCACCGCGCAATAAAGAACATCACCCAGCTCAGCACAATTGCCGCGCCCACAAACAGCACGAAGCAATAAAGTCCATAGCTGACCATCCGCTTCGGAGTCTCGCGCATCGTGATGCCGAAAACCACGGATGCGAAAAGCGCAAAGAGCAAAACCGCCGCAAAGTGAGAGGGCTTGAGCATTACACCTTTCTCCCTGTGCGAAGATTGTGCGCGTCCACCGCGGCGATCACATTCAACAATCCGGCCACAACAATGAACCGCGTCCCATAGTCCGCCGTGGTCACCTGCACCTGATCCGCACCCCAGCCCGCAACGCGGCTCACAACGTAAAGCAAGCCGTTCCCCAGGTCTCCGGCGAATCCCAGAATATCGAGTATGTCGTGCGCGCCGCCATAAAGTTTTCCCTGCATCGCAATGCCGATCGCGAACATGCCCACGATCGACAAAGAGAGCAGCGCGCCGCGTCCCCATTTGCGCACAAGAAAATGCCCCGCGCCCGGCACCAGCCAGCCGGCAATCAGGGGACCATACACAAACCCTTGCTTTGATTCTTTTTGAGCCAGGGAAATCTTGTTGGGAGTTGTAGCCATTCCTCTTAGACTATATCGCACCAAGCCCGCGGACAGCGCTCCCCGGTCCCTTAGCCTTCAAATCTCATTAGCGTCTGTTCTCTGGTCCCGAGTCCCCTTGGTTCCCAGTCCTTCGGTCCGTAGTCCGCGGCCACTGTCATCTGAAATCTGCAATCCGCAGCCTGTTTTTCCCCAAAACCGCCCCAAACCCGCGCCAGCCACAGTTTCACATTTTCACTTTGGGTAATTCTTTGGTTAGCTGTACATCGATTTGGTCCAATTCCCAACTAACAAAACGCCGAACTTGGTTGGCCTGGAAGGTTAACCTTCCCGTTTTTCATTTACTACCAGGCAGACGTGAATCGATTTACCGCTAACCTCGCGGGCCAACCTTTGCACCCTTTCGCTAACCCTCCAGGCCAACATTTGGCAGTTCCGGCGCAACCCTGGATAGTTACCTGCTAGATGCGTACGAGCTCGCGTTGGATTTTGCCGGTGACCCAGGCTTTCCCGGGCGCTGTCAGCATGTCGATTTCGCTGCGCACCCCGAATTCCGGGAGATAGATGCCCGGCTCGACAGAGAAGCAGGTGTTAGGCAGGATGCGGCGCCCATCGTGTGTCTCGAGGTTATCGAGGTGCGCGCCAGGGCCGTGGATTTCATGCGCGATGTTGTGGCCGGTGCGATGGGTGAAGTAGTTGCCAAAGCCAGCCTCTTGAATCACGCTCCGCGCGGCGTCATCGGCCTCGTAGCCGCAGATCGAGCGGCCTTCGGCAAAGGCGGACGTAACTTTGGCAATCGCGGCATCGCGGGCGGCCCGCACGGTGTGAAAGATGTGTTGTTCGCGCTCGCTCGGTTCGCGAGCCACTACCCCGGTCCAAGTGATGTCGTAAAAGATGCTGTCCGGCTTATCTACGCGACCCCAAATATCGATGAGCATAAAGTCGCCCTCTTTGATGGGAGAGCAGCGGTCGGCTGTGGGCTCGTAGTGCGAATCGGAGCAGTTTGCATTCACGCTCACGTTGGGCCCGTTCTCCCATACCAAGCCTTCGCGGCGCATGGCGTTGCTGAGCCACTGAACGTGATCGAACTCCGTCAGACCGGCCTTCGGATGCGCGTCTGAAGGCGGGCGCAGACGATGGCGGATTTCTTTCCAGCCCTCTTCCAAAATCCGATCGATCGCCTGCTGGGCGACCGTGTGCGAAGCAATCTGATCCTCGCTGAGAACGGCTTCAAATTGGCTCACCAGATCGGCCGAACTCACGATCTGTTTTCCGAGCGAGCGAA
>JBEKZG010000584.1:0-4764 GCA_049510095.1 Occallatibacter sp. | reverse complement strand
CGCGTTTTATGCGCCGAATAATTATCCGGGGCCGCTGGATTATGAGGGCGAGACGAACCAGTTGTTCCACAATAACTGCGACGGGACGTTTACCGATGTGACGGAGAAGTCGGGCATTGGCGCGTATGTGGGACGCACGATGGGCGTGACGGCGGCGGACTTTGATAACGATGGATGGGACGACATTTACGTTGCCAACGACCGCACGGAAAACTTTCTATTTCACAATAAGCACGATGGGACGTTTGAAGAGATTGGGAGCGATACGGGGACGGCCTACGGGCAAAACGGCGAGTCCACCTCGTCGATGGGGCCGGTGTTTGCGGATCTTGAGGGTCGCGGCGTGCTGGATTTGTGGGTGACGGATGGGCACTATAACCGGCTTCTTTATAACACCGGGAAGATGAGCTTTGAGGATATCGGGGCGGAGACCGGCGTATCGCAAGTGAATGCGCAGTATGTGAGCTGGGGCACGGGCGTTTACGACTTCGACAACGATGGGTTGCTGGACATCTTGATCTTTCATGGCGGGCTGATTCATTTGATTCCGCAGGAGCACACGCTCTTTCGCGGCATGGGCAACGGGAAGTTTGCGGATGTGTCGCGGGATGGCGGGCAAGTGCTGAGTGACCGCACGACGGCGCGCGGGGCGTGCTTTGCGGACTACATGAACGACGGCAAAGTGGATGCGTTTGTGGTGAACCTGGGCGCACGGGGAACGCTGGTGCATAACATCTCGACCAATACCGGGCACTGGATTGAAGTGAAGCTCAAGGGGACAAAGAGCAATCGGGATGGTATTGGCGCGCGGGTTGAGGTGGACGCGGCGGGCAAGCGATGGACGGCGGAACGCGTGGCGGGGTCGGGGTATTTGTCGCAGGACGACGGGCGTTTGCATTTTGGACTGGGGTCAGCGACGACGATCGACAAGCTGATTGTGCATTGGCCGAGCGGGCGCGAACAGACGCTGGAGAAGCTTGGTGTGGATCGCGTGTTGACGGTGGAGGAACCGAAGTGAAGGTTCGCGACGGCAATCCGAAATGGAAGGTATTCCTCTCCCACTCATTCCACAAAGAACGTGGAATGAATGGGGCACAGTGTGGTGTGCGAGTAGCGGCGGTATGCCTGTCGTTGCTGGCGGGAGTGCTGATTGCGGTTGGCCTGTGGAGCGGAAAAGTGGTTCATGCGGGTCAGGAGGCACAATCCGCGGAGAGCGCTAGTTATGCATCGCCGCTGGAGTTGCTGGTGTCGCCGGACGGAGCGCGGCTCTACGTTCTCTGCCAGGGAACCGAGGAGATACGCGTGCTGGATGCGGCGAGCTACGCGGTGATCACGAAGATTGCTGTGGGACGCGTGCCGCGCGGGTTTTCGCTGTCGCCGGATGGCAAGCGACTGTTTGTGACCAACGCGTGGGACGATACGATTTCGGTGATCGACACGGCAACGCTGGCGGTGACGGTGACCTGGCCGGTGGGTGCGGAGCCTTCGAGCGTGATGGAGGATGGCGCCGGCAAGCGGCTGTTTGTGGCCAACCGGATCAGCAACGATGTGGCAGTGCTGGATGCGCAGACGGGAGCGGAAGAGAAGCGGCTGCTGGCTGGGCGCGGGGCGAGCTACCTGGCGATGTCGCCGGATGGGGCAAAAATCTATGCGACGCATGTGTATCCGAATCCTTCGCCGCTGAGGACGGGATTTGAGAACCGCACCGCACCTGAGAGTGAGATTACGGTGATTGACGCGGGGCGCGCGGTGGTGATGGACCGGATTCCACTTCATGCGATTGCAGGGGTGTTTCACGCAGCGATTTCGGCGGATGGGCGGCTGGGAGTGGTGGCTGAGTATCACCCCAAGAACCTTGTGGCGCTGGCGCACCTGGAACACGGCGGCGCCTTTGAAGACACACTTACGGTGTTTGGCGCGGATGTGGGCGGGGTGGTGGAAGTTCCGCTGGATGAGTTGGAGCGGTATGCGTCGCAGCCGTTTGGGGTGGCAATTGCGCCGGATAAGTCGCGGATTTACGTCACGAGCGGCGGGTCGGAGATGGTGACGGTAATCGATGTGCCTCGGCTGATGAGGTACATCCACGCTCATGCTTCGTCCTTCGTGCAGGATCTTTCGGCGAGCGCGAACTATGTGGTGACACGGATTGCGGTGGGGATGAATCCGCGGGGGCTGACGTTGACCCGGGATGGACGAAGGCTGTTTGTTGCGAACCGGCTGGACGATACGATCAGCGTGATTGATACGAGGACAAACCGTGTGACGGCGACGATCAAGCTGGATGGACCGAGGACGGTTTCGGCACTGCGCCGTGGAGAGCAGACGTTTTATACCGCGCGGTATTCGTTTCAGGGACAGATTGGTTGCGCGAATTGCCACATCGATTCTACGTTCGACGGACTAACGTGGAACCTTGAGCCGGATGGGTTTGGGCGTAACACGGTGGACAACAAAATGCTGGAGGGTGTGAAGGACACCGCGCCCTACAAGTGGACCGGAACGAATCCAAACATTCCTCCCGAGTGCGGACCGCGGACGGAGAAGTATTTCTGGCGATCGGAAAACTACGACGACCGGACGCTTGCGGATCTTGCGGTGTATGTTCGGAGCCTTGAGCCGCGGCCGAACCGGTGGAGGCTTCCGGGGTATGAACTGACGCCGGCGCAGGAGCGAGGCAAGGCAATTTTCGAAAGGGCGGTGGACAAGTTCAAGAATCCAATTCCGGAAAGTAACCGCTGTGCTTATTGCCACAGCGGTCCGAAGGGAACAAATCTGAAGCTGTTCGATGTGGGGACGCATAAAGCAACTGATAACGCCGGCTTGCTGAAGGCGCCGCCACTGACCAACATTGCTTTGACCGCACCGTATCTGCATGACGGCTCGGCGCGGACGCTGGAAGAGATATGGACGGTCTACAACCCGGACGACAAACATGGGCGCACGAACGACCTGACCAAGGATGAGTTCAACGATCTGATTGAGTATTTGAGGACGCGATGAAGAAGGGTCAAATCGAGACGTTTCCGGGGAATCGGTCCGGTCGAGTTTTGGGGTCTCCCACCCTTGCGCCAAAAAGAAAGCGCAAGGATGGGGCACGGAGCTTGATCTGGTTGGCCCTGCTTTTTATTGCCGCAGCGCGTTCATCGAATGCGCAGCCGCATATGCCGCGGTTCCGGTTTGAGAATTTCACGACGGCGAACGGGCTGCCGAACGATCACGTTTTCGCCGTGCTGGTGGATGGGGAGCGCGTGTGGGCGGGGACCGAGGATGGGCTGGCGGTTTACGAAAATCATGTCTGGAAGACGTACACGACGAAGGACGGGCTGGCGCATCGCGCGGTGCTTTCGCTGGCGCTGGATACGCGGACAGGCGATGTGTGGGCGGGGACAATGGGCGGGTTGAGCCGCATTTCCGGGGGGCGCATCGACACTTTCACGCAATTGAATTCGGGGCTGAGCAACGATGTTGTCTATGGGGTGAGCGTAGAGGGCGAGAATGTGTGGGTGGCGACGGCCGCGGGCGGATGCAGGCTGGATCTGCACACTGGGCAGTGGTCGCTTTACAACGAGCGCAACACGCCCATGGTGGAGATATGGACGTATGCAGTTTCCGCGACACCCACCAAGGTCTACTACGGCGTGTGGGGCAGCGGCGTGCTGGAGTACGATCAGAAGACAGGACGGTGGGATAAATACGACGATCCTGACGGCGAAAACGAGCTAGTGCTCTTCAAGGATCAGGGGCTCATTCACGAGATTGTCACGTCTGTGAGTTTCGTGGACAATATTCTTTGGGCTGCCACATATTTCGGGGATAGCCGGTACGACGGCCGGTACTGGCACAATTTTCTAACGAAAGACAGCGGACTTCCGTCGAACTTCACGAACTTTGTGAAGGGCGTGGACGGGAAGCGCGCGTGGTTCGGCACAGACAAGGGACTGGCTTACTACGACGGCGTGAACTGGGCGGTGTATTGTCCCTCGTTGAAAGACGGCAAGCCGGAGATGACGGTGCGTGACGCGGAAGGCAAAGTAACTCCGGTTGCGGTAACTACCGCGCCGGCGCATAACTATGTGTTAGGGGTCGACTTTCAAGGCGACGATATCTGGGTTGCCACAGCAAAGGGATTGAGTCATGGAATTAGACAACAACGATAAGTCAACAAGGAGAAACAGTAACATGATTGAATTTGCAGAAATTCTGGAAGCCATCGGACACGCACCTATCGAAAAGCGCGCCATGACCAACCACGGTGTTCTCAACGAGGCATTTCACTATGCCAAGCCGAGTTCGTTTTCGCGCGGCATGCGAATCGATATCGGTGGGGTCACGATCCTGCTGATTTCCGGGACCGCTTCGATCGACGAGAACGGGCAGAGCGTACACATTGGCGATTTTCCCGCGCAACTCAGGCGGACATTCGACAACATTACGGGACTGCTGAAGAGCGAAGGCGCGACGTGGCACGACATTGTGCGGACCAGCTGCTACCTGCGGGACATCGACCGCGATTACGACGTGTTTAACGCGGGACGCACGGCGTTCTTTAAAGAGCAGGGACTTGATCCGCTGCCTGCTTCGACCGGGATCCAGGCGCATCTGTGCCGGCCGGAACTGCTGATTGAGATTGAAGCGATCGCGATGTTCCGCACGGACAAGAAGGAAGAAAGCAAGAGGTAAGTCGCAATGCGCACGGGATGGCTGCTGGTTGCGGTCTGCACGATTGGCGCGAGTGGCGGCGTGTTTGGTCAACCGCCTGCGAAG
>JBEKZG010000583.1:0-2802 GCA_049510095.1 Occallatibacter sp. | reverse complement strand
TAAATCGACCCTGACGCTGGTGTGTAGGTTGCCGTCAGCACGTCTGCCCCTGCGCTCAAGCTGCCACCCGGAATCACGATCGAATACTGTCCGCCCGATAGCGTCGCCGCCGGTGATGTGTAACCACCGCCGGTCACCACCACGGTACCTGCCGCCGTTCCTCCAGCACCCGTCACCGCTCCCGACACCGTCAAGCTCTGTGCCGAGTAGATGGAAGATGCCGACGCGCTCACGCTCACCGTCGGGGTCAGCTCGGCAATCTGGGTCACGGTGATTGTCACCGTCCCGTTCGCCGAACCGTAATTCGAGTCCCCGCTGTAGTTCGACGTAAGCGTATCGCTTCCCACGGTCAGAGTATTCGCAGGAATTGTGAAGGTGTAACTTCCACTGGAAAGCGTCCCCGTGGAAGAGTTGTAACCGCCGCCTGACAGCGTCACCGTCCCGGTTGGCGTAGTCCCGCCGACCGCGGAACTGGCCACCGTCACCGTAACGCTCAAGCTCACATTCGAATTAACCGTGGTCGTTGTCGGCGTTACCGTCACCACAGCCGTTCCGCCGCCCAACTGCGAAACAAAACCATTCACCACGTTCGCAATATTCAGCGAACCCAGCCCTGTTGCCAGATCGAAGCCCGTGCTCGCGTTGTATGCATCGGTCGTGCCATTTGTCGTCAGCAGGCCAACCGTATCGTTCGTGTTAAGGACAGTGCAGTTGGGAGAGATGATCCCTGTAAAGGTTTGACCCTGCTCAAGGTCGCCGGCCGAATCTACCACCAGGCCGCCTTCCGTCGCGCCATAATCGCAAGGCATGTCGATCGTGCCCTGGTCAATGTCATTGAAGTAGCAGGAAGCGCTGGTGGACTTCACGCTCTCCGCGCTGCAACTTGCATAGGTTTGCGTTGATGCGAGCTTGTACAGTTGCGTGTTGGGATTTCCCTGCGGCGTGCCCGTCTTCTGGTTGATCAGCGCCATCACGCCGGCCATCTCTGGAGCTGCCACCGAGGTCCCCCCAAACTCCTGAGCTTGCGGCTCCGTCGTAATGTTCGGGAAACCTGAGTCGCTGGAATCCACGCAGGCTCCCAAAGCTGAAACGCAGACCAGGGTCGCGCTGCTCAGGAACCCATTCCCGGCAAAGAACGAAACGTCCGGAATGTCGCGAACGCCATCGCCTGGTATGCCCGAAACCCCCGTCTGCCAGCTTGGCTTGGGCCATCCGTTGTTGACCAGGGTAATTGAACCGGCGCTGCCGTTAGGAGCGCTGGTCGATCCAGTGGTGCAGTTCCCAAATGTAGTTCCGTCCGCACTGGTGCTGTTAACTACACACCCGCTCGACCCTCCGCTACCCCCGGCAGTATCGATCAGGAAGGCAATATCTTCCCCCTGATTGGCGTAATCCGCCCAATAATTCTGAATAAAATTGCATGCGCTGTCTGCTGTATTCACCCCGGATACGCCGGAACTCGAAGCCAGCGCCTCAATTGTAGTTAGCCACTGCGGACTCGCGCAGGTATCGTTCCACGCAACCTCGGGCACATAACCCGCTGCGCTGGAGATCGTGGTCGAGCTGTTGCTCGTATTCCAGTAGGGCCCAGCCGGGCAGGTTCCGTTGTTGATATTAACGGTCAAAGGGTTGCACCAGTTCAAATCGGTTCCGCCCACTGCCGTGTTATAAGGCGTCGATGCAATCCCGCTCACCGAGAGCCCATAATAAGCCGAGTAAGGGTTCCCGATCGAATCCCCGCCGTCGTCGCAGGACGGCGCACCCGAGTCTCCCGTGGCCACCAACACCGCGATGCCCTCGGTAGCTGCCGTCTGCCATAAGTCGTAGTACGAAACGTTACCGGCCGTGCCTTCGCCCAGTTCGCATTCTCCATAGCTCACGCTCAGGATCGAGGCCTTCAACGTCGACTTGTTTTCGATCACATAATTCGAAGACGTGTACACCGTATCGGTCGATGGCGAGGTTACGCCGGAGACAACCAGGTCGATCTGCGCCATCGGAGCCACAGCGCCCGACAGCTCCACATCCAGCGTGTTCTCCGTCAAATCGCCGATGCCGCACGCCGCGTCCGGGTCTGTGCTCGTGCACTCGGTGGCCGAACTGTTCGCGTTGATTTGATTCGGAGTCAGGCCCGCAGGCAGGCCGAAGGTGCTACGGTAATTCACCACGTCGGATAGGTTGATCTGGCTCGTTCCAGCAATCGCGATCGTCTGCCCTTTTCCGTTGATGCCCGCTGTCCACAGTGGCAGCACGTTGTAGATGGTGGCGAAATCGTAAGGCGCCACATCTTCTTCCAGGTAGGCTGCATTGCCGTTACTGGCCGGCGTCGTAATGCCAAACAGCGGGTGTGGCCCACGGCTCTGGCTCCTGCTGGCTGCCTCCGCATCGCTCGAAGCGGGATCCGAAATGCGCTTCCATTTACCCGTCGCGCTATCAAGTTGAACCTTGCTCCCTATCTTGTGCTGGGGCCGCGGGAAGAAGTTATGCAGCGCCTTCACGCCCACCACTGCCGGAACCAGCGCGGCAGGAATCTGCGGGTCGCTCATATTCGCGATATGCGAACGGCCATTCACTACAAGGTTGTGAATCTCGGTATGGAACGTGCTCTCCACCTGTCCCGCCGTACCGCTGAACCGGATCGACATGCGATCCTTGGTCACCTCGTCAATCGTGAATCCGTGTCCCGTCAGCCAATTGGAAATGGTCTGAATGTCCACCTCCGAAGGGCCAAAGTCTTCGCCCACTTGCTCGGCCTCGAGCCAATGATGATAGTTCGGCGAATTCTTGTCGTACTGGCTGGCA
>JBEKZG010000582.1:0-5294 GCA_049510095.1 Occallatibacter sp. | reverse complement strand
GGGCCGGGGCAGGGTAAACCCCACACGGAGCAAGACCAAATAGGGAGGGAAGCGCCCAAAAGAGCCAGGCGGCGCTGCGCATCTGCCCGATGCGTTCAGGCGGCGCTTGGCAATTGCCGAAACCTCCGGGTAGGTCGCTGATGAACGTCCGCGGCGACGCGGCGTCTAGAGGAATGACCGCACACGACAGAATTCGGCTTACAGGTCCTTTTGCCGATTCGCGGGTCCCCGACGACAGGTCTTCGTCGTTGGGGCAGAGAACACACCAGGCCCGGCCGGAAATCCCCAGCCGGGCCTGACCACTTTCCAGACCCGCCAGCAACCCCGCCCCACCATCTTGCCCACCCGTCGACGCCATGAAATCCCGTGATGCCATCGAGCTCGGCCTCCCGGCCTGCCCCGCCGGCTCGCCGACTTACCGGCTGGCAGGCCGCTGACTGGCTCTAGAATCAAGACATGCTCCGCGTAAAACTCCTCGATCCCTCCGCCCGCGCACCCGTAGTCGCCCACCCCGGCGAGGATCTCGGCTACGATCTCTTCGCCCTCGAAGCCGCTGTCCTTCCTCCCCGCGTCACCGTCAAGGTCCGCACCGGTGTCGCCGTTGAAGCCCGTCATCCCGCCACCGGTGCACCCCTCGGCCTTCTCGTCCGCGACCGCTCTTCCATGGCCTCCAAAGGCATTGCCACAACCGCCGGTGTAATCGACGCCGGCTACCGCGGAGAGATCCTCATCCTCATGACCAACCTCGGCGAATTCACCGTCGAGCTCCGCGCCGGTGAAAAAATCGCCCAGATGGTGCCCGTTCCCGTCCTCACCGGCACAGTAGAAACCGTCCACACTCTAGAAGTCTCAGCCCGCGAAGAAAAGGGTTTCGGTAGCACCGGACGATAGCTCTCAAACGGCCCCCGGAACCGTAACCCAGGTTTCTGCGTATCAGCAATCGTGCGCTTCTTCACTTTTTCACACGTTCACTGACAACTGTCATCTGTAACCTGTCATCTGTCATCTGGCCTTATGCAATTCAGCGAAGCATTCAAACTCGCGCTCCAGTCCCTCTGGGCCAACAAGCTCCGCACCATCCTCACGCTCATCGGCGTGGTCATGGGCGTAGCCTCGGTCATCATGGTCATCACCCTGGTCAACGGAGCCAACAAGTACGTCAGCACCAAGCTCTCCGGCTACGGCGCGGATGTCTTCACTATCACCCGCATGTCCAGCGTTATCTTCACCGCCGACGACTACTTCCGCTATCAAAAACGCAAAATCGTGCGCATTGAGGACTATCAGGCCATCCGTGATAACTGTGCTTACTGCAGTGAAACCGGTGCCCTCCTCTCGAAGTCCACCAACGTCGTCGCCAACGGCCACTCCAGCAACAACACTGAGGTCCGCGGCTACACCTGGACCATGCTCCATCTCAATAACATCGACATCGCCATGGGCCGCGGCTTCACCCCCGCCGACGACGACCACGGCACCCACGACGCCGTCATCGGCTATGACATCGTCGACAATCTCATGCCGGACGGCGACCCCATCGGCAAGGAAATCCGCGTTGACGGCATCCCCTACACCGTCGTCGGTGTCGGCGACCGCCAGGGCAAGACCCTCGGTCAGTCGCAGGACAACTGGGTCGCCATCCCCATCAGCACTTACCAGCAAACCTACGGCTATAACGACTCGGTCGATGTCTACGCCCGCGCCAACGGCAACGCCGAGGTCATGGAGCGCGCCAAGGATGAAGTCCGCGTCCTCATGCGCTCCCGCCGCCACAACGCGCCCGGCGCTCCGGACGACTTCGAGCTCGAGACAAATGACACCTTCCTCGATATCTGGAAGCAGATCAGCGGCCTCTTCACCTGGGTCGTGCTCGGCGTCGCTTCCATCTCCCTCGTCGTTGGCGGAATCGTCATCATGAACATCATGCTCGTCAGCGTCACTGAGAGAACCCGCGAGATCGGCGTCCGCAAAGCCCTCGGCGCGCGCCAGCGCGATGTCCTCCTCCAGTTCCTCATTGAGAGCGCAACCATGGCTCTCACCGGCGGAGCCATCGGTGTCCTCTGCGGCGTCGCCGTCGCCAAGCTCATCACCCTGGTCGTCGGATTTCCCACCACCGTTCAGTTATGGAGCGTGCTGTTAGGCCTCTTCATGGCCACTTCAACAGGAGTCTTTTTCGGCGTCTACCCCGCCAGCAAAGCCGCGCGCCTGGACCCGGTAACCGCGTTACGCGCAGAGTTGTGAGAAGTACAGCTTTTAGCTACTAGCCTCTAGCTTTTAGCTAAGAACCGGCAAGCGAAGACCGAATGCCAGGAAGACGGCACCGGCTGAAGGATTGATGCGAAGCAGGCTTTTAGCTAGAGGCTAGAAGCTTGCAGCTAGGAGCCGTTTTATGGCGCAGGGACAGACAAGAGAATCCGTCAAAATGGCCCTCGATACGCTCAGGACCAACAAGCTGCGCTCCGGCCTCACCGTCCTCGGCATCGTCATCGGCGTCACCACCGTCATCGCCATCTCCTCCGTCATCAACGGCCTCAACAACCGCGTGTCGGAGTGGGTCAGTTCCCTTGGCTCCAACGTCATCTGGGTCTTCCACATGCCCGTCATCGGCGTCCGGCCCACCATGGAGCAGCTCGCCCGCAAAAAGCTCACCATCGACGACGTTCTCGCCATGCGTACCCTGCCCCACGTCCTCGCTGCCGACGGCGGCTATCAACACGTCAAGCCGCAGTTCCGCGTCGGCGACGTCGCCGTCAAGTACAACGGCAAGAAGGTCGCGGGCACCATCCTCTGGGGATCCACCAGCGAGGTCGCCGTCGTCTCCGACCTCACCCTTATCGAGGGCCGCATGTATAACGACACCGACGATCAGCGCGCTATGCACGTCTGCGTCCTCGGTCACGACACCTGGGAGGAGCTCTTCGGCACCGAGCCTGCGTTGGGCAAGCAAGTGGCTATCGAGTCCGGCCTATACACCGTCATCGGCGTCCTCGACAAGCGCAAACAGCCATTCGGCGGCGGCAAAAACCCCAATGACAACATGGTCATGTTCCCCCTGGGCACCTTCCACAATCTCCACCCCGAGGACAAGGACATGTGGGTCAGCGTCAAGTACGACGACCCCAAAAACAAGAGTTTGGTCCAGGAAGAAATCCGCGAGCTGCTCCGCATCCGCCGCAAGGTCAAAGTCGAGGCGCCTGACGACTTTGAGATCTTCGGACCAGACTCGCTCTCCAAGCTCTGGGATCAGCTCACCGGCGGCCTGGTTATCTTCATGATCGCCGTCTCCAGCGTCGGTCTCATGGTCGGCGGCGTCGGCGTCATGAACATCATGCTCGTCTCGGTCACTGAACGAACCCGCGAAATCGGTGTCCGCAAGGCCATAGGCGCCACCCGAGGGACCATCCTCACCCAGTTCACCACTGAGGCCATCACCCTCTGCGCCGTCGGCGGCGTCATCGGCGTAATCTTCGGCGCCATTATCACGTGGATCGTTTATTTCCTGCCCATTGGCTTGCCTGCCACGCTTTCTACCACCTGGGTCCTCATCGGCTTCGGCGTCTCCTGCGCCATTGGCCTGCTCTTCGGCATCTACCCAGCTTGGAAAGCCGCTAACTTAGACCCCATAGAAGCCCTACGATACGAGTAAAGCAGCTTACAGCTAACAGCAGACTGCAGACAGCCAAGTGAAGCAGCCGCCAGTCGAGAGCAACTGTTTCTGACTGCCATCTGTCAGCTGCTCGCTGAGAGCTGTCGCTCATCACATCCAAAAGTCCAGATCAGCGCTAACATAGTGTGCGAAGAAGCAGTTGTCCGGTGACTTTTTCACTTTTTCACTTTTTCACTTTTTCACTTCTTCACTAACCACTAACCACTGCCCCCATGTCCAACGGCCAAAATCGCGCATCGGTTGAACTGGCGCTCGGCACGCTCCGGCAGAATAAGCTGCGCTCCGGCCTCACCATCCTCGGCATCGTCATCGGCGTCACCACCGTCATCGCCATCTCCTCCGTGATCAATGGTCTCAACAAGCGGGTAAGCGACTGGATTACCGCCGCCGGAACCAATGTCTTCTGGGTCTTCCACATGCCCATGATTGGCGTCAACCCGACCACGGAAATGCTCACCCGCAAGAAGCTCACGCTCGACGACGCGATCGCCCTCCGCAGTCAGCCCCACGTTATTGCCGTCGACGCCGAACGCCAGCACGTCAACCGGCAGTTCCACGTCGGTGACGTCAGCGTCAAGTACAACGGCAAAAAGCTCTCGGGACAATTCCTTGAGGGCGCCACCGGGCAGCTCCCCGTCGTCTTCGACCTTCCCATGCTCCAAGGTCGCTTCTGGACCGATGACGAAGACACGCGCCACGCTCACGTTTGCGTCCTGGCCCATGACACGGCCGAAGAACTCTTCGTCAATGAGGACCCCATCGGCAAAGAGGTCAACATTGCCACCAGCCTGTTCACCGTAATCGGCGTCGCTGACAAGCGAAAGCAGCCCTTCGGCACCGGCAGAAACCCCGCCGACAACGGAGTCTATTTCCCCATCGGCACCTTCTACAACCTCTACCCTGACATCAAAGACACCTTCGTCAGCGTCCGCTACGACGACCAGAAGAACAAGGCGCTTGTCGAGGAAGAGATCCGCGAGACACTCCGCATCCGCCGCAAAGTCAAGGTTGAAGCTCCTGACAACTTTGAAATCATGGGGCCGGACTCCCTTTCCCGGCTCTGGAATCAGCTCACCGGCGGCCTCGTCGCCTTCATGATCGCCGTCTCCAGTGTCGGCCTCATGGTCGGCGGCGTCGGCGTCATGAACATCATGCTCGTCTCGGTCACTGAGCGAACCCGCGAAATCGGCGTACGCAAAGCCATCGGCGCCACCAAACAGACCATCCTCACTCAGTTCACCACCGAAGCCATCACCCTCTGCGCCGTCGGCGGCCTCATCGGTATTGTCATCGGCGCGGTCATCACATGGATCGTCTATTTTCTGCCCATCGGCCTGCCCGCCACCCTCTCGCCCCTCTGGGTCCTCATCGGCTTCGCCGTCTCCTGCGCCATCGGCCTGATCTTCGGCATCTACCCAGCCTGGAAAGCCGCCAACCTAGACCCTATCGAAGCCCTCCGCTACGAATAAAGCCAGTTGCCAGTTGTCAGTTGTCAGCGATCACGGAACCGAAACTGTCATCTGTAATCTGTCATCTGTCAGCCCATTAAGGGTTAAGATGGTGACTAGCCGGCGCAACTGAACACTGTCCACTAACCACTGACAACTGCTTTTATGCTCTTCAAAGA
>JBEKZG010000581.1:0-2784 GCA_049510095.1 Occallatibacter sp. | reverse complement strand
CGAAACCCACACCGGCGCGATCACTTCGCGACAGACATTCGCCATCAGGGAGATTGTCGCCGCCCTGCACACCGGGTGAGGTGCAGCGAGAAAACGGATGACAACCTTATATATCAGTATTGATCACTTCTTGGCGCTGTGACAACGTGTTCATTTTACACTCTTTTGTGCAAAACTGATCACCTCTAAGCCTAATTACAACTTATTCATTCCAATGCACTTGCATATTAATATAAATCTATGGCTAGTCACCGCACCGTATTGATTTTGATTGACTTCCAGCAAATTTGATAACGATCCCAAAAAACGATCAGTCTGCATGATTAGCGACGATCCAACGCGCACTCTATCCGGACGCGGCGCAAAATAGGGGCTTGACTTCTTTTGCTTAAACGTTTTAGTATCCTCTTCGCATTGGGACGTATGAAAAACACGTCCGGAAAAAGGTTATAGATGCAACTGTGCCTTGGCACAGAATTCTGGACCGTCTTTGATTGCTGCTTCATAAATTTGATTGTCTTGTTTGTATCTGATCTGTGAGGTCGCATTCTCAGTGAGAATGCGATAAGTTGATTCGAAAAAGTTCGTGTTCATTCATTTTCTCGCAGAGCGGAATTCATCTTCATTTCTTCGTGGTCAAAATTCGACGGTTCACACCCGCTCTGACGGCGTCAGGGTGTGATCGCTCCTGCGGCCAGGAGAAGACTTTCGTATCGGCATCATCCTGCGGAGAGCACTCAGGCATTGAATGATGTAAACGGGTTATGCGATGTAAAGGAGAAACCATGTCCCAGCAGTCCACTCCCCCCTGTGGGAGAGCGTACGCTCGCCTACTGAGCGGGTACTTTGCGGTACTCGCGGTTTTACTACTAATGATTATTGCGCCGAGCGCCTTCGCTCAGGTAACGCACGTCGCCAATCCGTATGTCGGCGCAAACGGGTATGTCAACCCTGATTACGCCACGGAGATTTCGGAAGCAATCGCCACCGCGCCGGCCGGGTCCACCCTTGCGTCACAGATGTCAGTGGTCGCAACCTATCCCACCGCCGTCTGGATGGACCACATCGGCGCGATTACGGCCACCACAGGCGCTCATCGCGGTCTAGCGGCGCACATCACCGCCGCGCTTGCCCAGCAGGCTGCCTCCGGTTCTTCAGCGCCGGTTGTGGTCGAGATCGTTATATACGATCTGCCTGACCGCGATTGCGCCGCCTTGGCCTCCAACGGCGAGTTGAGTATTGCCGGCAACGACACTGTCAATATCAACGGCGTTGCAACGCAGTTGACGGGCACCGGGCTTACGGAATACGAGACCGATTACATCAACCCGATCTTCAACATCTTGCAAGCGGAAGCCACCAACCCGAATATTCGTTTCTCGCTGGTTGTCGAGGACGACTCGCTGCCGAACCTGATCACCAATACCGGCATCGGCGGCGCCGCTCCAATTGCCAACTGCGTTGCGGCCAACAATGGCCAGACCTTTTCGCAGGGTATCTCCATGAATGGCGTTTATGTTCAGGGTATTGCCTATGCAATCAATAAATTCCACCAGTTACCGAACGCCTATACCTACCTGGATGTGGGTCACCATGGCTGGCTCGGCTGGCCGGCCAACATGGCCGCTGCCGTCACGTTCTTCAAGCAATTTGTGACAACACAGCTTACCGATAGCTATGCCTCTCTCGATGGGTTCATCACCAACACTGCCAACTATGGCACGGTCAAAGAGCCATTCTTGACGTTCAACCAGGAAGTGGACGGAGCTCAGGTCTATCAATCCACCTGCACAAGTACCTGGTGCGGCTTCCAGTTCGATCCGAATATTGACGAGCAAGACTACGCCTTGAACTTCGCTGCGGCGTTGAGCACGCCGACGAGTTCCTCATATACGTTTGTAGATGGCTCCACGGTTGCAGGCGGCGGCTTCCCATCGGGCCTTGGCTTTCTCATCGATACCTCGCGCGATGGCTGGGGCAGTCCGCTCCGGCCCACAGGTCCGAGCACCAGCACCGTCCTTGATACTTTTGTGCAGGACAGCTTGATCGACCTGCGCGACGACATGGGCCAATGGTGCAACCAGACAAACGCTGGATTGGGCGTTCCGCCAACGGCAACACCCAGTCCCGGTATTTTGGCCTATGTATGGATCAAGCCTCCGGGTGAATCGGACGGCAACTATCCCGGCAGCATATACGCCGGCACGAACGACGGTGCGCTCGACGGTGTTGCTTCAACCGTAGGCGATCCGAACTGCAATCCTGCACACGCCAATGCGCTGGCCAACAGCCAGACCACTAATGCCATGGCGAATTCACCTTCCGCCGGGACCTTCTGGGCTGCCGAGTTTACGGGTTATGTACAGAATGCGTTTCCGCCGATTCCAGTCGGCAACGGCTTCTCAGTCTCAGCCACCTCGGTGAGTACTGTGCAGGGAACGACCGCGACAACCGGCGTCACCGTCAGCGAATTCGGAACCTTTAGCGGCACCGTGGCGTTGAGTATAAGCACCCTGCCGACAGGCGTCACAGCGGCCTTCAGCCCTACTTCAGTTACCGGCTCTGCAGGCAGCACGCTCACCTTTACCGTTTCTGGCACGACCACTCCGGGAACCTATCCATTAACGGTGACCGGCACAAGCGGCACAACCACGGAGACCGCAACACTCAATCTCACCGTGGTTTCCAAACCCACATTCACGATTATTCCTTCTTCAACGAGTGTCACCGTGGCGGTTGGAACGAACCCCACCGACTCGTTCGCCATCGCATTTCAGGGCGGAC
>JBEKZG010000580.1:0-2966 GCA_049510095.1 Occallatibacter sp. | reverse complement strand
GTCCCGCGGCGTCGAGAGCGGATTCGAAATCAGCGCGCGCTGCGAGAACTTCGCTCACGTACCAGTCAAGATACGCTGTGTCTTCGAGGGCCGGCGGAAGGCAGGCTAAGGCGAGCGAGTTGACGCTATAGGGCGAGAGGACGCGACGAACCCAGCGCATTAGGTCGACCGGACCGGCGAGAAGGCCAAGGCGCAGACCGGCGAGACCGTAGGCTTTGGAGAAGGTGCGCGCGACTACTAGATTGGGGATGACACCGACGAGATCGATGAGCGTTTCACCGTGGAAATGAAAGTAAGCTTCATCGACCAAGAGCACTGCTTGGGGCGCGCGGAGGGCAAGCTCGAGCAACTGCTCGCGCGTGGCAACGGTGCCGGAAGGGCTGTTGGGATTGGCAATGGCGATGATCTTGGTTTGCGGCGCGATGGAGGCGAGAAGACGGTCGTAAGGAAACTGCAGGTCGTCCGCGGCGAGTACGGTGACTACGCGGGCGTCAGTGGCGGAGGCGTAGACCTCGTACATGGTATAGGTGGGGACGGGCAAGAGCAGTTCATCGCCGGCTTCGAGAAAGGTTTCGAAGAGGACGTGAATGGCTTCGTCGACACCGTTGGTGAGAGCGACCTGGGCGGGGGCGAGACCGAGATGCGCGGCTACGATGGCTTCGACCGGCTCGCGCTCGGGATAGCGGGTGAGAGCGCCGGTGGAGATCTGTGCGAGGGCTTCGCGGACTTTGGGAGAGCAGGCGAGGGTGTTCTCGTTGAAGTCGAGACGGAGGGCGTCGCGGCTGCCGAGGGGAGGGTGATACTCCTTCATGGCCTGGACGCGGGAGCGGGGTGATGGGCTGAGCGTAGCAACGGCGTTTGTGTTGGATTCAGTCATTGCGCTTCCTCCTTTGCAGCCGGGTACGAATGGCTTCCGCATGGCCGGTGAGGCCTTCGGCTTCCGCTAGCAATGCAGCTTGCGGGCCGAGTACGCGCATTGCCTGCGCCGAGTATTGCTGCACGGTGATGAGCTTGACGAAGTCGTTGACGCTTAGGCCTCCGCGCACGCGGGCCATGTCGCCGGTAGGCAGCGTGTGATTGGGGCCGGAGATGTAGTCTCCCATGGGCTGCGCGGACCAGCGGCCGATGAAAACGGAGCCGGCATTCTGGACCCAATCGAGATCGCTTGCGGCGTCGACAGTGAGGTGTTCGGGAGCGATTCGATTTGTGATTGCGCGGGCTTCGTCGATGGTGGATGCGAGGATTACGAGGCCGTTGCGATCGAGGGCTTCACGCGCGACAGCATTGTCACGGCTGCGGAGTTTGGCTTCGGCGATGACTTCTTTGGCTAAGTCGGAGTTAGTTGTAATCAAGATGGCGAGGGCTTCGGGATCGTGCTCGGCTTGTGCTACGAGGTCGGAGGCGATGTCTTCCGCGTGGCCTCGGTCGCTGGTGACTACGATTTCAGTAGGACCGGCGAGCATGTCGATGGCGCAGTCAAAAGCGACTAGACGCTTGGCGGCCGTGACGTAAAGATTGCCGGGGCCGACGATTTTGTTGACGGGCTCGACGGACTCTGTTCCGTAAGCGAGGGCGGCGACGGCGTGCGCGCCTCCCAGACGATAGAACTCCGTGACGCCGAGGAGATGCGCGGCGGCGAGAGTCTCCGGAGCGGGTTTGGGCGAGACGACTACGATGCGGGGGACGCCGGCGACCTGCGCGGGAATAGCGGTCATGAGCAGCGTGGATGGGAGCGGATGACGGCCGCTGGGAACGTAGCAGCCGACTGAGGCGAGCGGACGGACTAGCTGGCCGGTGATGAGGCCATCGATGGGCGAGTCGCTGAAAGACGCCGGGAGTTGGTTGACGGCAAAGGCGCGGATTTGTCCGGCGGCTGTGGACAATGCTTCGCGCAGCGCAGGACTGATTGCTTCCCACGCGGCGGACATTTCTTCAGCTGTGATGCGGAGGTTCGCTGAGCTTTCGAGGCCGTCGAATTGGGCGGCGTAGCGGAGGAGCGCGCGATCGCCGCGCTTGCGCACATCGGTTACTATGCGCCTGACAACGGGGAGCACTGAGTCAAGCGATGAGGCGCCGCGGCGCTCGAGAGCGGTGAGGATCTCCTCTGCTTGTTGTGCGCCGCGGCCTTTGGTTCGGATGAGCTTCATGATTTCCCTTTGCGGTCTAGCAACCTAGAGAAGCGGGGTTGCGCCCAATCGAGCGACCCACTCGTGCTTCTTTGCCTTGAGTTCGGTATCAACTTCCAGCGGGTGCAAATCTTCGTCGAGTGCGTCGAGCTTCTCATACAGAAAAGCCGGCTCTCCGTGAGCGTTCCATTCTTCCTGGAGCGACTTTTCGCGATGCAGTCCATTGCGCAGGGTGAACCAGCATCCGTTCTTTGTAGCATCAAGGTTGCGGGAAACGCCGACCCAAACGTGGCCCGTTGCTACGCATCGAACGGCGTATGCACCGAGGAGGGTTTTCTGTTCTTTGAATTTCCGAATCGATTCTTTTCTTGATTCTTTGGACGGCATTTCAGTGTCTCCATTCTGGGTTGTGCCGCAATGCGTCGCGCAGAGGCGCCTTTGCGGCACGTTCTCAGAGCACGACTTTGTTGAGCGGGTATTCGACGATGCCGGTGGCTTTGGCGGCTTTCAGTTTTGGAATTACGTCGCGTGCTACGCCTTCATCGACGATGGTGTTGACGGCAACCCACTCGGAATCGCTGAGCTGCGAGATCGTTGGTGAATTCAATGCAGGGAGCACAGCGAGCACTGCGGCGAGGTTGTCGCGCTTGACGTTGAGCATGAGGCCTACCTGTGACTGGGCATCGATTGCGCCGCGCAGCATGAGGGCCAGCTGGCCGATCTTCTCGCGCTTCCACGGATCGGCGAGAGCAGGCTTGCCGGCGATGAGATGGGTTTCACTTTCCATGACCGTGTCGATGATTTTGAGACGGTTTGCTTTGAGAGAGCTGCCGGTTTCAG
>JBEKZG010000058.1:0-11148 GCA_049510095.1 Occallatibacter sp. | reverse complement strand
CCGGAGTTACCTGGAGAACCTTGAGTCGCGTCGCCGAGCGGGGCTTGGGCGACGAGGCCGCGCGCGTCGATGGGCCAGAAAGAGACGCCGGCCTTGATAGCTGAATCGACAGTAGCGTGCATCTGGGCCTGGTTGTCGATGCCATTAAGACGAAGGCCGCTGGCGAAGTAGATGAGGGACTTCTTCTCGTTGAGCTGGCCGAGCATTTTGACTGCGGTTTCAAGGGCGGCGAGTTGGCGATCGGTATTGAAAATGTTGAATTCACTGTCGTCCTGTCCGAAGGCCGCGCCGGTGTCGGCGCTGCTGGCGTCGTCAATGGTTTCGGTGTCGCCCTGAGATTCGCCGACGATGAGGGTTTGCAGAATGCTGAGGAGCTTGTCGCGGTCGGAGGTAAAGTCCTGGAGGATGTCGACGGAGCCGCCTTCGTAACGAAGGATGGAGACGAGATCGACGGTGGTCATCTGGGTGCGGAGGAATTTTTCCGCGGCGGTGAGAGCGCGAAGCTGGTCGGCCGGATACATCGCGGACATATCGAAGTAGAGCGCGAGAAGACGGCGATTCTTGTAGTGCTCGTTATCAATTGACTCAGGGGCGATTTTTGTGTGGGTGAGCTTACTGTACATGCGGACGTTTTCAGTTGCCGGGGTGGAGGCGGGCAGGAGCTCGGCGAGAGCGGTAAGGTCCTGATGCTCGCAGATGCGGACGGTTTGCGGGACACCGTCTTCGGTGACGGTGAAGTCTTTAGCGGTGAGGCCGGAGATGGGCTTGCCGTCTTTGTCTTTGACGACGACGGCTTCCGTGACCAGTTGGACTTTGACGGTGAGGGTGTAGTTCTCTGGTGCGTCAGGCTTCTTGTTCTGGCCAATCTGCTGGGCATTCGCAGAAGTGGGCGCGCAAACAGGCGCTAAAGCAGCGGCGGAGAGGAGGACGAGCGTGGGCAGGATTCTCACGGCTAGAACCTCAACCTGATGGTGGCCTGCAAGCTGCGCATGGCATTGACGGATGCAGGCGCGCCGAATTGGGTGCTGTTATAAGTGGTGACCCACCCTGTGTAGACGGCGTGATTGAGCAGGTTGGTGGAGTCGATGCGGGTGGCCAGATTGAGCTTGGTGGTGGGGCGGAATGTGCGCTCGAGCGAGGAGTTGAGGCTGAACGTGCCGGGACCGGTGATGGAGTCGCGGGCGGCTGTGCCCCACTGGCCGGAAGCGGGCGCCGTGTACGCAGCTTGGTTGAGATGCAGGCCGCTGCTTGCAGCGTAGATGGGCGCGCCGCTGAGGCTGGGGCGAATTGTACCCGTGAATCCGGTGCCGGGGACGGCGGCGAGATAGCTGGGCGACTCGGGCATTCCGGTGCCTATGTTGATGCTAGTGACCAGCGTCCACTCTTTGAAGGCTTGGCCTCGCCAGCCGGTGAGGAGGGTTCCGCCTTCGACGCCCTGGCCGGTGGTGTATTGCGCCTGAACGTTGAGGAGATTTCGCTGATCGAAGGTGGAGAGTGCGCGTTCCGCCGAGAGATTGAGCCAGTTCTGGGCGATGGAAGCAGAGGTAGAGGACGTGGATGATCCTGAATCGCCGCTCTGCGCGGATGCGGTAACGTGGCCCTGGCCGCCGAGCATAGCGTCGTCGTCGATGGATTTTGAGTACGTATACAGGAGAGATGCCATGAATCCGGCGCGGAGGCGGCGACGGAGTTGGAGCTGGCCGGACTCGCGGGTGGAATCGCCGCCGGAGGTTCGGTATTCGAAGCCTAGTGGGCATCCAGGGCAGGGATTGGTTGCGCCGATGGGGTAGGTGTTGGGAAGAAATTCCTGAACGCCGCGCGTGCCCTTGACACCGAGATAAGTGGCGGTCATTTGGAGCGCGCCGGGCAGATCGCGCTGGACGGCGAGCTGCCAGGTTTGCGCGTAGCCGATGCGGAAGTTGGGATCGATGGCGTAGGTGTCAGAGCTGACGGAGGAGCAGGGGGTGAATCCGTTGGCGAGGGTGAGCGGGCAGGCGGAGGAGTTCTGGATGTTCAGGCTGGTAGAGAGCGGGGCTTGCTGGGCAAGCTGCTTCGCGGAGTTGAGATAGACCGAGGTGTCGTGATAGACGCCGTAGCCGGCGCGGACGACGACGGTGGACGCGGGGATGGGACGCCAGGAGATGCCGATGCGTGGCTCGTAACCGGACCAGTCGCCATAGACAAGGGATCCGGGATAGTGCGCGCCAGTGAGCGGGCCCACGGGATTGATGCCGAGGACGGGGGCGGCGGCGGAAAAATCCGGCGCAATGTCAAGATTGACGAGACGGCCGTGTAGTTCGGTGATGGGCGACTCGTATTGATAGCGGATGCCGGCATTGATGGTGAGGACGGAAAGAATGCGCCAGTCGTCGGTGGCGTAGAGGTCGAAGACGGGCTGGCGGAAATACTTGTCGGCGTTGCCGAAGGCCAGGGAGCTGGTGTCGGGGACGCCGATGAGGAAGTCCGCGAGGTCGGAGCCGGCGGCCGGAGTGGTGGCGGAAGACGTGCTGGAGGACGGGCCCGCGGTGGCTGCGCCGGTGAAGGTGAAGCTGCCGCGTGGGTTTTGCTGGTAGAAGTCGTTGTATTGCTGATAGCGGAAGTCGCCACCTACGGTGAGGTTGTGACGGCCGCGATAGACGCCGAGGGAAGACGAGAAAGCATCTGTGCGGTTGCGATTGAAGGCGCTGTTGGCGTCACTAAGGCCGGCGATACCGCTGGCGAAGCTGAGGACGGGCGGGCCCCAGTCGGCGGGGTCTTGATCGTTGCCGGTGATGCCGGCATCGCCGGAGATGTTCTGGATGTTTTCAAAGTTTGGGGTAACGAGGGTTCGGAGACGGCTGAATTTGTACGTGATGTAGAAGAAGAGATGCTGATTGATACGGTGCGCCCAGTTGATGTTGGAGTTGATGCCCAGGGTGTCAGTGGTGTCGTTGAATCCGAAGAGATTGATGCTGTTGGCGTGGGTGTCCTGAAAATTGAATCCGCCGTAAACCTGATTCTTGCGGCCCAGGGTCTTGTCGAGGCGGGATTGGACGACGTCCTGACTTGTGTTGTTGAGGACGGAGGCCTGGTAGTTATAAAGCGGGTTGCCGGTGAGGTTAGCGGCTGGATAAAGCTGGAGCAGTGACTGGGCCTGCGTGCTGACGGGGACCTTGTTCTTGGTGAACGGCAGGCCGGTAGCGGGATTGAAGATGGTGACCGGCTGGCCCTGCGCGTTGAGCAGGCCGGAGAGGTCGCCGGTGCGCTCAGCGGGGGTGGGGACGATGCCGGTTTCATCCTGCTGGGATTGGTTGCGCGTCCACTGATAGGCGACGAAAAAGCTGGGGCCACGGGGCAGAATGCGGGGAATTTTCAGGGGTCCGCCAAAGCTGAACGCGCCGGTGACCAGATTGTAGAAAGGCTTGGGCAGCTCCTGTCCGGTGAGCGAGTAGGCGCGGGCGTTGAGGGCGGAGTTGCCGAGAACTGCCATGAAGCCGCCGTTGTAAAGGCTCTTGCTGTTGGGGCGGCGGTTGCCGAAGGCGCGGTCGAGCGAGTACTGGCTGGTGGCGGCGTTGTTGACGCTGCCGTTGACGAGAAAACCGTCGTTGGCCTGCTGGCTTTGCTCGTCGGGGGCCTTGGGAATTTCAGTGGGTGCGTTGGCGGCTGCCGGTGTGTCGGGCTTTTTGGCAGCCGGAGCAACTAGGGATGGCTGGATGACTGGCGGCGCCTGGGCGAGTTTGGTGCTGGCCATTAACTTGTCGACGGGGAGCAAAACTAATTCGAATTTGCCGGCGGGCGTGTTGGCGGCGATTGCGATGTCGGTCTGGATGGTGGCGAAGCATTGCATCTCAACTTGAATGTGCCACTGGCCGTCGGGGAGGTCGTCGAAAGAATAGATGCCGCCCTGATCGGTGATGACGGATATTTTTTTTGAACCTTGCGTAGCTGTGATCACAGCGCCGGGAACAGGCAAGCCGCCATAGGTGACCTGGCCGTGATATTCGGAAGCCGCAGCCTGGATGCAGGCGCATAGAGACGCGAGGAGGCAGAGGAGCGAGATGAAGATGATTCGCCGATGCTGCGCCATGCGGTGACTCCGAGATGATGCTAGTTCTCTGATGGCAGCTCGACGTGGTCGATCACGATTACGTCGATGGGTCCTTTGGTCGCTTCCAGTTTCAGGCCGAGCTGTTCCTGAACGGCGGTGAAGATGGAAGGCAGGGATGGGTCGGTAGTCGACGCATCGACCGCATCATTCCTCGAGAACCGCAGCGTGAAATTGTAGTCGCCCTTGATCCCAGTGCGGTTTTCAACCTGGGCGTGGAGCTGTCCTGCAAGCTGGGCCGCAAGGGAGTCCATGGAATGCCCCTGCCCCGTCATCGTGGTTGCTCCCGCCGAGTCGACTTGAAAGCGCATGTTGCCTTTGCCCATGGGCTTGCCGTCAAAGCCCGTCGGCCCGTTCTTGTAATCCTCGTCGGTCTTCGACGCTTGAAGTTTGGGACCGCTCTTGGCAACAATCAGTGCGTAGACGGGGAGTTGTTTTGTCTCATGGTGAACCACAAGCTCGAAGCGGTCAGCGAGAAGGGCTTGCATCATCTGCTGGCGGACGAGTTTTTTCTGCTCTTGGGAAAGAGCGCCGAGCGTTTGTGTGGCCGAGTCATCCATCTTGGCGGTTAAATCGTAGTAGTCAGACGAGACCCAGGACGGGCCGCCGATTACCTGGTAGTCCTTCACGCCGTACGCATCGCAGATGAACGATTGCACCTGCATGTGGGTCGCGGTAAAGCCGTCCGGGGCGGTTTTCCAGAACATCATCATGGAATCACCGTCGGGCTTGAATTTGTGGATCGAAGCGACGTCGTAGACGAGGGTGGGGTGGGGTGTGGTTGTGGTGGGTGCGGGCGATGCAGGGGCGGGCGTTGGCTGCTGGCTCCGAAGGCTCGGGGCCCCGAGAGCGATGCACGCGAGTACGACGGGCAACCGAAACAAGCGAAAAGCGAACAGGGGCACGAAGGGATCAGCCATTCTGCATAGTCCTCGGTTGAGATGGACGACGGACTCCGGGGAGCCAAAAGACGATACGCTTGCCGATTCCACGCGGGGTTCGGTTATTCGACGTACGTTGGGTGGTTTCCGCTCTTCCGTTCCATTCGATGGATTAGCCACCTTTCCCTCAGTGGCTAAAGCCAAGTTCAATCTACGACTCTTATGGCACGAGTGAACTCGTGCCCTTTCAAAACAATGGCCCGAGTGCAGGCCGTTTAGTTGGCTGAGGGTTTCTCCACGTGATCGATCACGATTACGTCGTCGGCGAGTTTGGCTGGGCCCATCTTCAGGCCGAGCTGCTCCGTGACTGCTGTGTAAAGGGCAGGCGGAGCATTGGGGTCGTCACTGGGAGGCGGAACAACTGAGCCGACACCGCGAAATTGTGCGAACTGCGATTCGTCGGGAGTCCACTTCAATTGAAAGTCGTAATGATCGGTCAGGCCGGTTTGGTCCATGACGGGGCGATCCATGACGCCGGACTGCATCCACGAAGCGAAGTCGGCCATGTTCATATTGCGCACGGTCAGATCGCCGAGGCCGCGGAAGAAGAATGCTTGCTGGGCATCGGGCGCGGAGGTGGATTTGGTCATTTTTGGACCACCGGGAGCGAGAGAGATGGCGTAGACGGAGAGCTCGCGCTTGTCGTGATGAAACTTGAGCTGGAAGCGGTCAGCGAGGAGCTTTTGAACCATGACAGCCATCTGCTTGAGGTTGGGGCGGCCTTCGGTGTCGGGCTTGCCTTCGATATCAAAGAGATCGGTGCCGAACCAGGCGGGTCCGTCGACGATCTGCTTTGAATGGAGGCCATAGGCAAAGGCGATGAGGTCGTTCATGTTGGTGTTGACGGTACGGAAGTGGCCCGCCTGAAATCCGAAGCCCTTGCCCTGCTTGCCGGGCTCGCTGGGCTTGATGGTGGCCACGTCGAAGCTGGGGTTGGCGTCCTTGGCCATGGGCGGAACGGGCGGCGGCGGCGTGGGGATGGACCACTCAGTTTCAGGTGTGGCGCGGGTGAAAGTCAGCGCCAAGGGGTTGGGACCCTGCGACCAGTTGCCGGCGATGGTTTTGCCATCGAAGCTCAGCTTACCGTCATAGGATCCGCCGATCGTCTGGACCGCGAGCCTGACGGCGGAGCCATCGACGGTGGTCTTTTCGACGGTGAACGGGTTAGGGGTCTGGTCGATGCTGTAAAAAGCCGACTTATAGCCGCCCGCGCCGGCCTTGGTGACCTTGAGGACGATGCGGAGGTCCTGGCCGGCATGAAGGGTGCCTTGCCATGTGCCGGTGAGGTCCTGCGGGGAGGTTGGCGCGGGATTTGGCGTGGCGGCCTGGGTAGGGGCGGGCGCCGCTGCTTGCGCGCTGAGCGGATGGACGTCGAGGAAGGCGAAGGTGGCCGGGGCTGCGAAAGCGGCTGTGGCGGCCAGGGTGAGCAGCGACTTCCTGCTGAACTGTAGTGTGCGCGCGAAAGGCGTCATGCGGATGGTCCTTTTCTCCGGGGTGCGTTTGGACCGCGAATCGAGTTCAAGCGGCCTGGATTTATTGACAATTGCGGAGGACTGACACTAAGACGTAAGTACGATTGATTTCGTTCCGTGGTTCCCAGCTTAGTTGAAAAGGGCGATTCGGTCCGGCCTGGCTCTAGTTTGGCGAAGGGCGCCCG
Organism: Occallatibacter sp.; assembly: GCA_049510095.1. GTDB lineage: Bacteria > Acidobacteriota > Terriglobia > Terriglobales > Acidobacteriaceae > Telmatobacter. The sequence goes on along the minus strand of JBEKZG010000058.1, from coordinate 4,466 downwards.
ACGTGATCGATGACGAGGACTTCGACAAGGGCCTTGCGCGGTTCAAGTTTCAACCCAAGCTGCTCCTGGAGCGCGGTGAAAATCGAGGTTGGCGGTTCGTCCGGCGTGGTTGCGTCGGCGGCTTGCGGTTGCGGGGGCTGCTGGGAGACTCCGTTGAGCACCCAGTCGTAGTTGCCCTTGAGGCCGGTGTCGTCGATCACGATGCGATTGCCGAGCTCGGAGAAGTAAGAGAGCCAGTCGGCCATCATGCTCATGGGCCAGGCGCTTGCCGTGAATTGGTTGTGCCCGGTTGGATGGAGTTGGGGATAATGCCCTCCGGGCGCGCGGGGCGTTCCGGGTGGCGGGGGCGGGGACACCTCGACCTCCTTAAGCTTCGGACCGCCCTTAGCAACCACCAGCGCATAGACGGGGCGCTTGCGCATCTGCAGGCTTGCTTTCAGTTGGAATCGGTCCGCCAGCAGCGCCTGAAGCATCATGCGCCGCTGCTCGAACCGCTGGTCGAGAGGCATCTTGTTGAAGGCTTCCACTTCAGCGTCGGAAATCTTCGCCTGAACATCGTAGAACTCTGTTCCGATCCAACCGGGTGCGCCGTCAATTTGATCGTCGGACTTGAAGTGCCATGCAAATCGGATCAGGTCTTTCAGGGACGCATGTGTGGCGCCGAAGTTGGCGGGGTTCATCATGATGCGAAGGGGGGAATTCACGTCGTTATTTGGCTTGATGGTGGCCACTTCAAAGGCGGGTGGGATGGAAGGCGCGGGTTGCGGCTGGGATTGGGCGAAGATTCGCGGCCCGTATGCCGAGCCGGTGAGAGCAACCAGCAACGCAATTGCGGTCGCACGCAGCGGGACGATTCTGCGATGGTACACCTTGTGCATAGCTCCTGAATGACCTCGAAGGGACGCGGCTCACCAACGACGGGGAAATGTTGGCGGCGACTTATTCCCTTAGACACCCGGCTGCATTCGTTTGTTCCCATGGGTTCGCTTTTTGTTGCGGTGGGAACAGGCCGGGATTTGCGATTCGCGCTGCAACACTTTCGGAAAGTTGGGGTTCCATTGAACAAGCGCCGGCCCGGAGATTTGGGTGGACGCCCAAAGAAACCAACAAGCGAGGAAACGGTAATGAAGAAATGGATTGGACTTGTTGCGTTGTTGCTGCCCATCTCTCTGGCTGGATGTTCTCATCCGCAACCGACGGTGGTTTATGCGCCGCCACCGCCGCCGCCGGCGTACAACGATGCGGCACGACAGGGCTATAACGCTGGATTTGAAGCAGCGCGCCGGGATGTGGCCGAAGGACGGCCGCCGGGGGTAGAAAAGCATCCGAGGTTCCGGAACCCTCCTGTACCGCCACAGCTGATTGAGGAATACCGCCACGGGTTCAGGGCAGGGTATGACGAGTTCCTGCATCATGGCGCGCCGGCGCCGCCGCCGGGATATTGATTGCAGGGTCACTGAATGGAAGTTAGCGGGCTCCCACCCTTGGCGCGGTAAATCTGCGCCAAGGATGGGTTACCCAATCTTTAACTTGCGCGAGTTAGTCGGGTTGGGTGGCAAAGTAATCGGCCACCTGGGGCCAGTTATCGACGCGGACGAATCCCGTGGCAGTAAGGTTGTGCGGAGCGGTGTAGAGAAGGCCCTGACCCTGAAAACGAAGTAGGTTGCGGGGCAGGTCGTCGATGAGATAGTCCGCGCGGAGGATAGACTTGTCGCCGCAGAAGACGTAATGGGTGGGCGGGATGAAGGGGAAGTGGCGCTGCAACCAGCGGTACTTGGGGCCAAGGGAGTTGGGGACGGTCATGGCCTGGGTGGCGATGAAAACTTCATAACGCGATGACAGGTCTTTGAGAACCTGCTGCGCGCCAGGCATGAGGACGAGATCTTCGAAGAAGTCTTCGGCATCGAGGAATGCGCGGAGCTGCTGCTGGCGGTCGAGAGGCGTGATCTCCCACAGGCCTTTGCCGGCAAGATCTTCCGGAGTCACATCTTCGTCGAAGGTCTGGTTGTAACGGCGCAGATGCTCGGCGAGAGTGTCGCACATAACCTCGTCCATATCGACGCAGATGCGGCGCATTGTGGGCTCCTTGAAGGACAGTCGTCAGTTTTCAGTTGTCAGTGAGCCGATGGCTGTTGACCTAAAAAAAGGGTAGCAGGGAAGGGGTGCGAAGCCGGGCAAGCCTTCAAACCAGCGATCGGCGGTTCTGGATTGAAGGCTATTTGATTGCAGAGGGCTTTTCCGGGCTTTCCCTCTGCTCCTTCTCATGGGCGCGAAGGTATTGCTCAACCTCAGTATTGCTGGCGTAGTTTGCCCAGCCGGCTGGCGTGCCTTGCCAGACAATGTCCTTCAGGTCGAGCTTTGCGCCTCGCTCAACCAGCAGGCGGACGACTTGTTCGTGACCGCCCAGGGCGGCCTGATGTAACGGCGTTGAATGGGAATGACATCCGACGGGGTTGTAGCGGTTTGGATCTTCGCCCGCATCGAGCAAAAGGCGAACGATCTCGACATGACCGAACTGCGAGGCCCACGCGAGCGCACGATGGCGGTCGCCGCTGTCGGCGATGGGAAGCAGGCGGCGGAAGTCGCCGATGCGTCCCAGGGCAGCGGCAACGGGCAGGGTGATATTCGCGCCACGTTTGATGAGGGCGTTGGCGGCTTCAAATTCGCCGTGGCCGATTGCTGCGTTTATGGCAAGATTGGAGTCCGCTCTGCGATCACAAAGAAGATGAATTAGTGGGAGCTGCACTCCGTGCTCGCGCGGTACGCAGCCGGAGCAGACAAGGCCGAGCGTTTCATTGAGCGAGGATGTTTCCGCGCCTGCATCGATGATCAGGGTTCCGATCTGAACGATGTTGGCGGGCAGTTTGCCGTGGCGAATGGGATTCTCGGCAACGAATTCGAGAAGGGTTGGGCTTTGGAAGTGGTTTCCGCCTTCGAAAGTGACCTGCTGTCGGGCCAGACTTGGATGTTGCCGCAGGTGAGCGCGCAGGCCTGATTCGTCCCCTTGATCGAGAAGGTCGACCGCGTGGCGAAATGTTGGGTCTTCAATGCGCTCGTGGTGAGGGAGGAGGCCATTGTCTGCGAGTGTGAGTTTTTCGATGCGACGCTTCAGTCTCGGCCAGCTTGGGAATCCGCGCTCGCGCGCGATGGCGAGCTGGGTGTCGCTGAGGCGTAGCGGGGCGGCGAAGATTTCGAGGTCGGAAGCATTGTGAAAACGGGGATGAAATTCTCTGATCCGCTGGGCTGCTTCTGGATTGCGCTCAGCGTGATCCTTGAGCAGGTTTTTGGCTTGATGCTTGAGATGATCGAGATTTGGGTGGGACGGAAGAGGCTTTACCGGCATGACGAACTTCCTTTCGTTCGCCCGATGTCCGCATACGTGGGCAGAAAGTCAGTTCGCAGAGATGAGTTGTTTGCAACAGGTGGACTTGAAGTCCTTGCCGCGGACCGGATGCGCCCTTTACGCGGAGTCAGTTTAGCACAAGGTCAAGCACCAGCCTGATGGGGTTTGCGGATGACGCGGCCGGCACCGGGGATTGCTTCTGGCTGAGGTGCTTTAACGGGCGGGGCCATGGCTGGATCCCAATAGAGCAGGCGGCCGCAGCTATCGCAGGTGAGCAGTTCGCCCTCGCGGAGCTGATTCCAGGTTTGGGGACGAACGCCCATCCGGCATCCGGTGCACTGCTGGTTGTCGACGCGGGCAAGGCCGGTGCCGCGCGAGCAGGAAAGGCGGTCGTAGCGGGCGAGGATGTCAGAATCCGGATCTTCGAGCTTGAGGAGCATCCGAATTCTGTCACCCTCGATCCTTAGCTTTGAGATTTCGCTTTCATATTCCTTCTGAAGGTTGGCAACGCGGGTCCGGGTTGTGTCGAGGGTCGCGGCGAGAGATTCAACCTGGGCGCGAGCCGCGGCGAGCGCTGCTTCCTGGACTTCAGTGCGTTCGAGGCTTGCAAATTCTTCATTTTCGAGGCGATCGGCTTCGGTGGACTCGAAGGCAATCTCGTGCTCGATGGCGTTGGCCTGCTCAGGGGTCTTTACCGCGTCGAGCTGTGCGCGAAAACGTTTGATCTTCTGGCGGTGAGCGGCGACTTCGCGGTCAAGGCGGGTTCGAAGAGACTCCTCGCGGGTGAGGGCGGAGGAGGCTTCGGCGGATAAGCGCTCCGCGGCAGCGAGAGCGGCTTCAGCATGGATGATTTCGGCGGGAAGGGTGCGGAGTGCAAGGGTGAGACGGGCGCGCTCCAGGTCGACGCTTTGCAGATTTACGAGATTTTCGATTTTCGCTTGCATCGGTGACAAGAAGTCTACGTCATTCAGCGTCTGTTAACAAAAACCAGGGACTAGGGACCAGGGCCGACGCATATAAATGGCCATGGTTTGCTATATGCAGCGAGCAGGAAATCGGTAAGAAGGGGGAATGGACAATCCCCTGAGGTATTTTTCTGAGTTACGCGATCCGCGCGTAGAGC
>JBEKZG010000579.1:0-5480 GCA_049510095.1 Occallatibacter sp. | reverse complement strand
CATTGTCCCCGCGCGTGCCGAGTATCCCTGTTTGTTCATCATCACCAGGTTGCAAATGTTGTCCAGCGCGCTCTGTGCCGCAACAGCCGGTGAAATCACCAATGTCGGAAAACTCCACCCGTCCCAGCTCATCAGCGCCATGGTCGCCGGGGTCACCGTGGCCTCCATCATCGGATGAACCGCCAGCGGGTCTTCATTTTTCACCAGTGTATGGCCGTTGAATCGGCCATCGATCAGCAAATCAATTGCCGCATTCAGCGGGGTCACGTACAGTGTGTTGCCCCGCCAGGTGAAATAGACCCTGCCCAGTGAGCCAACCTGATTGGCCGGCACAAAGGGCAGAGTCTTCTTTTCGTAGCATTCCCGATAGCAACCTTCCGACGACCCGGCCATCTTCCACCAGAGGTACAACGGCTCAACCAGACCATCCAGCGGTTGCCCGGGCTGCTGGAATTCGGCAAGGCTGGTCAATCCCTGATTGGTATTGTTGCCGTTTGGATCAGTCGCGTTCGGTATCTCCACCAACTGTTCGAGATTGGTGCCTGTTGCCTGCATCACGCCAAGGATCTGCGTTTTATAGGCAAAGTTGATCTTGGGCACCAGGTAGTCATCGGTCAGCGTGCCGTTCTCGTTGTCGCCGGCCAGTGACTGAATCGTCTTTTTCACGTCGAACAGCGTGTTCAAGGTTACGCCTCTTCCAGTTGCTCCGCGGCCGCGCCTTCTTCCGGTGGCGCAATAGCGTCCAGTCCTTCGCCGCCGGCCAACTCCCCGGTGGGCTTTCCACTGGGCCCTTTCGAGCCATTTTTATAGGGGCCGCGCGTTGGCGACTTGCGTGGAGTTACCGCCTTCCCTCCACCTGCGGTCGATTGGCCAGCGGGCCCCATCCCGTTTGAAGCCGAAGAAATCAATTCAAAGCCCTCGCGCCGGCGTTGCAGTTCCTGAATCGCCAGTTCGCGCTCGTCGCCTTCGAGCAACTGCAGCCATGCCTCGGCTACCACCCGCCCGCGGATTCCTCTCTCCGGGTCGCCCATGAAGGTTTTGAAGATGTCGATCGGCGCCGCGCACTTGGGACAAAACGGCGTATCGGCCTCGGGCTCCACCGCATTGCAGTTCTGGCAGCGTCGCAACTCGATCTCGTTGCCCTCCGCATCAACGTTCATCTCCGGCGTCAGGGCGGCTTCATTGAACCAGTGTTGCTTATCCTTGGCCGGCGGTTCCGCGTAGCCATTACGGATCAGCCAGCGATAGCGGATCTTATGGAACTCATTGATCTTGTCTTTTTCTTCCTGATCTCGGCTCCACAGGCGGTTCGCTTCGTTGGTCACCGTCATCGCAAAGCGCAACTGGCCTTCGAACATTTTCCGCTTATAGTCGTCGATCGAGCACTCCGCGGTCTCGAAAACCCTCTGCCGTGTGCCTGCAACCGACAATTCGCGCGCCAGGGGAACCCGGATGATGCCGCCGTTGCGTTTCAGATTTTCCGCGCTGATCGCATGCAGGTCGCCCTCAAACGCCATCACCCCGAACATCTGCCGGCGGTCCTTGGGCGGGGCTGCAACCTGCTTGTCTTTCCGGGTCACGAAGATGGGGCTGTAGTGCTCAAGAAAGAAGTAAGCCAGGGCGATCGGATCGTAGTACATCGGCTCGCGGTCGACGATCGCCTCGCCCATGAACTGCGCAACCCTGGGCTTGGCATCCGAGACGCGGCCAAAGTAGTGCGGATTGCGGAAAACCATCGCATGGCCCCCCCGGTCCTTGCCGTCCCAGCGCATGATCACGCGTGATACATCCTTGGGCAGGTTCTCGTCTGTCGGCGATGGAATCCGGTAACGGTTCAATTCGCCCTCCAACTGCAGCGGAACATCGTCGTTGAAGTTTATCACCGTAAAAGGTTTGTACTGCCCTTCGCGGGTTTCGCGCAGGTGAGCCACCTTCGCGGTAAACATATCCTGCGACTGCGAGCCAAGCTCCAGGGTATTGCCACGTGCCAGGTTGCGCGGTGTGTCGGTCATGCCAATTTCTCCGTTGTGCTGCCGTTCATCCTTCATCTCCCTCGGGCAGTGACTCGCCACTCCCGGTTTCTCATCCGGCCGCCAACACGCTGCGGCTTCCCAGTTCCACCTGCAGGTCGTCCCGCACCACCTGCGCGGTCCTGCCGATCGTCGCCAGCATCGGCTTCACCACATCCTTGTGCAGGTGGTCCACCTCGCGCAGATAGGCCTCTTCCTTCAACTGCTTGCCCACCCGCTCGATGTAAAGCTGTTCGCTCAGGTAGGCCACTGGATCGTGCGGGCTGCGCGCCTGGTCTCTCAGTTGCTGCTGGATCAGCATCTTCCAAAAATCGAGCGAAGGCATCTCGCGGTAGGCCTCGGTCGACACCATGTAGTACTGGCCGTGCCTGGGGTATTCGCCCATCATCGGCGTGAACCCGTCCTCGGCCATGGCGTTTTCCCATTCCATACAGGCAGACCAGCTCGAGGCGGGAAACCACCGCTCCAGAATCCAGCCCTCGCACTCATACCGCGGCGTCCAGAACTCGCCCTCTTCCGTCTTCTCCGGCTCCATGTCGGCCTGGTCGGCGTCTTCGCCAATGTCCGGCATGGTGCGCATGATCCCGAAGGATTGACGGAGTACGTTCTCAGCCAGCGCCACGCGCCACAACGGAGCACCAAACGGGTTCAGCCCACCGTAAACGGTGAGCGCCCGGGCCAGCTCCGGTGGTACGTCGAGCGTGGCTTTTTCGGCTGAGGTCACTTAATCGCCTCGCCATCCAAATTGTCAAGGCTCGGGTGATTGACAACTAGAACATCAGGGCCGCCACGCGCCACCGCCGCACCGGAGCTCGCCTTAGCGCTGAGTGCCTCACTGATTGGAACAAGCTTTGTCTCGGTAAGGGAGTAAAGCAGGCGCTTCGTGATTCCCAGAACTTCTTCCTCGCGCATGATCAACAGGTCTTCCCCGTCGATCTTGACCTCGGTTCCGGCATACTTGCCGAAGAACACCTGATCGCCAACCTTCACCAGCAACTTGCCGGCTGCGGTGAACTCGCCCGCGTCGTTGCGCTTGCCCAGCCCGCACGCTAAAACGATACCTTCGAGAGGCACCTCCTTGTTTGCGTCTGGAATGATTACCCCGCCCTTCTGCCTGGCTTCTTCCACGCGCCGCACCAGGATCCTGTCATACAATGGTTCGAAATTGATCACTTGGTCCATCGTTTCCTCTCTTGTTTCGGGAAGAGGTGCATCGCTGCACCCCTCCCGGTTGTTTTTACCCGATAACTATCGGGTTAGATCGCGTCGGCGTAAGCCGCGTTGATCGAGACGTTGGTGATGACTCCGTTCCACCACGGCACCTTGGCGAAGTAGTTCGTCGAGTCGCAATAGTGGCAATCGAATTCTGTCGCAAACAGGCCGTTGGGCAGAATGCGGCGGAACCAGATGCCGCCGGCGTCGCCGTCCGACAGCAGGAACTTCTGAGAGTTCGGATAACGCACCGCGCGCAACCCGGGCTTGCGCAGGCTGTAAACATAGCTGATTCCGGCAATCGACTCGTCGATCACCGTCTTGCCGCTGATCTTCCAGCCGGCATCGTTCATCGGACCGATATCGTAGTTCTTGGTCTGGTCGCCGGTCAGCATCCAGGTGCTCTTGGCAAATCCCAGAATGTAGCCCGTCGAACGCTGCGCGGTGTGGGTGTACCAGAACGTGTCCTGCATCGCCGTCTTGGCGTTGCCTTTGCCCAGAGCCTGCTGCTTGCGGGTGTCGAAGATTTCAATCGTACCCAAAGTCAGCGTGCCAGACGCAAGCAGAGCCGGGCACTGCACCCAGCTGATGGCCCGATCCGCGGAATCGTAATCGCCCGTGTTGGCCGGCGAAACGATGTACTGGAGACCCTGCATCCAGAGCGGTGTGCCGCTGGCCAGCCCGGTCGGGGTGAAGTTGTAACCCGCGGCCAGGCCCAGGGGAACGTGGTCGATGGTCGCCGTGTCGCCGGCGCCGATCGAGTTCGACTGCTTGTCGGTGATGTACACCTCGTCCACCAGATTCAGGTTGGCGTCGGTTACAGCGTACTTCTCGTAGATGTCGAGAGTGCGCGCGCCGAACGGGTTATTCGCCATCTGGACGATGTTGGTCCCGGTGTAGCTGGGGTCGACTGTCGCAATCACGCCGTTGTTATACCCTTGAAGGTATATCGAGCGGGAGTGGGCGTGCTTGCCCTTCATCATGCTGACCAGCCGCGCTTCGGGGTCAACCACGCTTACGTCGCTGCCGCCCTTGGCGATCCAGCTCATCAACTCGGTCTTGGTGCCCGAGGTCATTACCACAACCGGGGCAACAATGAATTCCGAGTAGCCGGGTCCGATGCCGTGCTCGAGGCCGCCGCCGTCCATCAGTCCGGCGTGGGTGTGTCCGCCGACGCTCCACTGGATACCCTGGCGGTAGTTCTGCAAGCTCATTTCCTGGGCGGAAGCCATCGGGAATTGCTTTTCAAGCTCAGAATCCTGATTCTGAGTTACCTCGATGTCTTTTGCCACCTTCTGAAGATCCAGCACCAGTTGTGCCTGGGCCGTTCCCAAATCTGTAATAGCCATCGCGTTATCTCCTCCCGCCGTCTCTTGCTTCGTGCCGGCGGGCGCCTATGTTGTAGGTCCCCGTTTCGCATCGGCGCATCCTGGCGCCGTGCGGCCTCTTCTGGTTCTGGTCAAGCGAAAGGGTCCTGCGTATAGGTCCTGCGATGGGCTGCTACAACTGGTTAACGTTTCGGAAGGCGTCCGTCGATCCGGCCACCTCCGGCTTCTACTTCTTTACCCCGCCTGCTCTCAACTGCCGGAACCGGGTCGCTCTGCGCGCCTCGCGCTCCATGTCATCCCAGCCGCGCGCCTCAGGGTTGGCGTCCATCTCCTGCTGCACCTGCTTGAGGATCTCGGCATCTGTCGCCCCAGCCGGCAAACTCGAACCGGCAGACCGTGGCTCGAGCTGTGCCGCCTGCGCCCTGGCCGCCGATCGCTGGCCCAATATCTCCTGGTCCTTCTTCACCAGGCCGTCAATGCGCTTGATCTCCGCATCCAGCAGCCGTGGAATTCTCTTCGCCTGCTGCTTGCCGTGCCACTCAACCAGTGCGGCCTTGGTGGCATCGTTTGGATTGCGGAGCTCGTACTGCACCTTTTCGTTCACAGCGCGCATGTCGGTTTCGGGGAATGGCTTGCCATCGGGCCCTAAACCGATCTCCCGCTGGTAGGCATTCCAGATGCGCATGTAAATCGCCGGCAGCGTTGTCTCCTGCCCAAAGGTGGGAGAGTTGCGGTCGGCGTCGACATACTTCTCTTCAAGGTAAAACTGCGGGATGTACTGCCCCGCCGCTTCTTTCTGCTTCAGGATGGTGGTGATCATTGAACCGGCTTTGGTGCCCGCCTCGGTGCGCACCGCCACATCGAACTTCTGAGCCGTGGCCGTCCTGTCCTGCTTGGTCACCGCGCCCGT
>JBEKZG010000578.1:0-2777 GCA_049510095.1 Occallatibacter sp. | reverse complement strand
CTTCAACCCCTCGATTACTTGGATACTGTTCACCGACGCGCGGCCAACCTTCACCGGTACACGCACGGCCCCCTTGCCGTCCGGGTCCACCTTGAACAAAGTCAGCGTGGAGTTTTCATTGCCCAGTGCAGGGCGCCCCACATAGAGGACATCGTTCAGGTGCTCCAGGTCGATGGTACCGTCCACGCTCAGGTTTGGAACCGCACCCGGAGGAAGCGGCCCATCAAGAGCTACGTCAACGGTGCGCGTTCCGTTCACTACGGAAGGATCGATTCTCGTTACGTGGCCGGGAATGATTCCGTTATGGGTATCAATGGAGGCGGGCTGGCCGATCTGAATGTCGCGCGCCTGGGTTTCGGCGATCTGCAAAGCGGCCTTGAGCTTGTCAAGCTGAGTGACTTCGGCCACGGAGGTTCCCGCTGTGACATGCTGGCCGACAGCGACCGGGGTGGCCAGAGGAGAAAGTACGCCGGAGATGCCGGCACGCACGTGAAGCTCGTCCGATTGCTTCTGATAAAGATCCAGCAGCGCCTTGGCCTGGTCGATCTTGGTCTGCGCGGAGGCAAGCTGGACCGCAATCGCCTTTTGATTCACGTCAAGCTGCTCCTCAGCCAGCCTCTTCTGGATGGTTAACTGGTCAGCCGTGTTTTTCGACGCGCTTGAGACGATTCCGGAGACCACACCGAGCTTGTAGAGCGCCTGGTCCGTCTGCGCCTGCAACTGATCCTGGGTATAGGAAGCGTTCACCTGCGCGGCCGCCGTCTTCTTGTCCATCAGCGTGCTTTCGAGCGTCGCCTGAAGGCTCTTGTAGTCGGCCTGCGCCTGCTTCAGGCCCAGTTGCGCCGTCAGCAGCAACTGCTGAAGCTGCGGATCGTCCAGGTCCATCAGGACGGTGTCCGGCGTGACCTTGGTACCGGGCAAGACGCGAATGCGGACAACGGTTGCATCCGTCTGCGCCGGAATCAGCTCAATGGAGTCCTCCCGCGGCACCAGGCTGCCGGTAGAGCCGCGCACCTGCCGGATCATGTTTCCGCGCTTGACCGTATCTGGCCAGACCGTCGAACCATCCACGGTGGGCGCGGCCGGTTTGAGCCGCGACACGGTGACCCCGAGAGCCGCTAATACAACCAATCCTGCGACAGTCCAAATGACAAGCTGGCGCGTCTTCTTTTTCTTCAAATCTGGGCGGGCGATATCCATCACGGTTGATGAATAGCACTTGCCGTGCCAAAAGTGAGCGGCTGCGACGCATTGAAAGGAAAGCACTTCTGGATGGGCGGAAATAACAGTCTTCGAGATAAGTGACCGCTTGCGGCGAAGGGGTGTTCGATTCCGGACACTTTTCCGGTATGAAGCCAATGCGGGTTGGCCGGAGTCGCTGGTGTCAGAGGCGCTCGATTGCGAGCCCAACCGCGTTGCCGCCGCCGAGGCAGAGAGCCGCAATTCCCCTGGTCTTACCACGTTGCTGCAATGCATAGAGAAGCGTAACCAGGACGCGCGCTCCGCTTGCGCCGATTGGGTGTCCAAGGGCAACCGCCCCGCCGTGTACGTTGACTCTGGCTGGGTCGAGGTCCAAGTCGCGATTCACGGCCAGAGCCTGCACGCTGAATGCCTCGTTGAGCTCGAAGAGATCCACATCGGCCAGGGACCAACCGGCGCGAGCGGTTGCTTTGCGCACGGCCTCGATAGGCGCCAGACCGAACCACTCCGGCTCGCCCCCGCTTGTGGATTGTGCACGAATGACAGCCAGCGGCTTCAGGCCAAGCGCTTCCGCGCGATCTGCACTCGTAACCAAGAGAGCAGCAGCACCGTCGCTGACGCGGGGAGAGTTGCCAGCCGTCACGGTGCCGTCCTTTTGAAAGACGGGCTTGAGGCGAGATAGGACCTCGACCGAGGTTTCGGGACGGATGGATTCGTCGGCGTCAACAATGCTCGGGGGTGCGCCCTTTTTGGTTGCCGCTATTTCGATGGGCAGAATCTCGTTGCGGAAAAGTTCTTGCGCCGTGGCTGCAGCGGCGCGACGGTGCGACTCGGCAGCGAATGCGTCCTGCTCTTGGCGGGTGATGCCGTATTTGGCGGCTATCATCTCAGCACCGACGCCCATATGGAAGCCTCTATAAGCCTCCCACAGGCCGTCGTAGACCATGGAATCGACGAGCGTGCCATTGCCCATGCGATAGCCGGAGCGGGCCTGAGGCAATAGATAGGGCGCGTTTGTCATGGACTCCAGGCCCCCCGCAACGACGATCTCCGCGTTCCCTGTTTGAATGGCCTGCGCAGCGAGCGCCACGGCCTTGAGTCCCGATCCGCACACCTGATTGATGGTGAAAGCGCCCGCTTTCGGCGAGAGACCGCCGTGAATCGCCGCCTGGCGCGCTGGGTTCTGGCCGAGTCCCGCCTGCAGGACGCACCCCATGATGATTTCGTCGATGATGAAGGGCTCCATGCCGGAGCGGCGGACGGCTTCACGGACTACGAGGGCGCCCAGCTGCGGTCCGGTGAAAGATTGGAGCGAACCCTGAAATTTGCCGACCGGTGTGCGGACGGCGGAAACGATAACGACCTCTGACATGCACATGACTCCGCAAACGTGGGGATCGTAGCGGGATTCTGCCGCAACTACACAGCCATCCGCTCCTTTGGCCGACCCGAGCATCTTAGCGCGTGCACCACACCAGCCGCCAGTCGCACACGAGGTGATTGATCTCGCATTTTCGCCTAACCGGATTCATGCGGGAGTCGTCTACTTGACGTATGATCCCCTTTTCCCAAGGCCA
>JBEKZG010000577.1:0-3978 GCA_049510095.1 Occallatibacter sp. | reverse complement strand
CCCAGCCGCTCCAGTTGCCCGCGTACCTGCGCGCCAGCGAGACGGTTCTTGTCTGGCAGCGCCGGACCCAACATGCGGTCGCTGAACCCCAGCTTGAACCGCTCGACCATCTCCGCCGATCTGAGGCCGCGTCTTTCGAGATACTTCTTTACCTCCACCGTGTCCCGCAGCGTGTCGGCGTAGAACTTGACCACCTCCCGCATCACCGCTCGGTCGTCGGTTCCCAGCGTCACCGGGCAGGGCAGCTTGGGGATCGTGGCTATCTTCACTACCGGCCCGGCGGAGGGCGCATAGTCCCGTTTCAGCAGCGCGATGGCGTGCGCATCGCTGACGCCTTCGGATCGCGCTACCCAGCGGATCACGTCGCCGCCCTCGCCGCACGCACCCTTGCAGTGCCACACGTTCGCCACAGGGTCGATATTCAGGCTGGGATTCCGGTCGTCGTGGAACGGGCACAGTCCGATCAGTTCCTTGCCGCTGCGATGCAACTTGATCCCTCGCGCCTCGGCCAGCCGTTGGATCGACACCTCGCGCTTTAGCCGTTCCTTCTCCGGGTCGTATCTGCCTGCCATCGATCCTCCTTTGCCGGTTCCCGTTGAAAACCTGTCAAGTGGTTTTCGTGAGAACATTAGCTAGCACAGAACTAGCATATATGCGATACTCGGGTCAACGGATGGGTTTGGGAGTTTTTATGCTGACTTACGCTACGGTTGTGCCGATCAACCATCACTGGAGAGTCAACTTCCCCGAACACCTGGCCCAGCTCCGCAAGGAGAGAGGCTTCACACAGCCGCACCTCGCCGAGAAGATCGGCCTTCACGTCGCACAGATTCGCCGCTACGAGGCCGGAACGTCCCAGCCCACGCTCGATGTGATCCGCAGCCTGGCTGTAGCGCTTGGTGTAAGCGCAGATGAGCTACTTTTTGCCAAGGATGAGCGCGGGCCGGATGAAGCCCTCAAGCTCCAGTTCGAGGCCGTTTCCCGCTTTGACCCCGAGGCCAAGAAGGTTGTTCAGCAGGTCCTCGATTCGATGATTCTCCAACAGGAAGCCCGCCGCTGGTCTGCCGAACGGTAGCGCCGGAGCCGTGGCTGTTCTCATGTTTGGAACATGAGAAGAAGACATTCTTCTCATAGCTGGCTAACAGCCGCAACGGAGGCGTCAGTCAAGGCCGCGCGTTCTTTGCGCGCCGCGTCAGCGGTCGGAGCGAAGCGGAGAGCCTTTACGGACGCCGGAGTGGAGGCTACGCCGCGTCAGCGGCCCATGCTGATGCCCTGAGAGATTTCCATCTCCACCGGATGCGGCCCGATCTTCTGCGCCCCGATCTCCTGCTCGATGCCTGTGTGCTGGATGGCCGTTGGGTGCGACACATCGCGGCTCAGCTCGCGGCCCAGTGTCCCGGCGTCGTTGGTATACATCTGCACATCGAACTGCGCCCGCGACACCGACACATAAGCCATGCGGCTATTCAACAGTTCGCCGTGCGCCTGCTCCGAGTCCACATGGATCAGCACCCGGTCGGCGGTCTGGCCCTGGCTGCTGTGACTCGTCACCGCATAGCCGTAGTCGAGATGCGGATGCTGCCGCGCGTTGAACTCGACCTCGCGGCCCGAGTCCATGCGCAGCTTCATATCGCCGTTGCCATCGATCCGCTCCACTGTGCCCAACTCGCGGTTTGCTAACCGCTGCTCGTGATACGGAGCCGTAAGCTGCACGCGGTCGCCCTGGGCGAACGTGCGCTCACTGTCCCGATAGACCGTCACACCCTGCAACCGGCGCGGGTCGTAGCTCAGCTCCTCGCCGCCGTGCCGCTTCACCGTGAGCGTGTTGCTATCGCGGTCCACATGCGACACACGCGCATACTCTCCGGCCTCGATGCCGAGAGGCTTCGAGCCCTTCGAGTAGCGCAGCACATCGCCGCGCTCGTAGTTCTGCGCGTGCTGTCGATCCGCGCCGGTCACGTCCTGCCGTGCGTAGAGCACATGCACGCGCTGCTCATCGTTCGACACCTTGCCATCGCTCTGCATGGCCCGATGGATTTGGCTGTTTAACTCACGCCGCGATTCGTTGTCCGGCGAGATGACGAGCGTCTTTTCCGGTGAGCGCACGTACTCGCGGGATATTTCGTTGATGCGTTCCTGCCGATCGCCGATCTCATGTACCCGGCCCTGGCTGTTGAGATTGCCGATTGCTTCCTGCACTTCGCCGCGTGCAAGCTGCCCCACGGCTTCTTTGAGCGCCGGGTCTTTCTGCCGGATGATCTCGTCGAGCCTGGCCGTGCGCATTCCAGCCTCTTGTAACTGCGCATAAGGTCGGCCAGCTTCGACGGCTTCATGCTGCCGCACGTCGCCGACGAACAACACACGATCATTTTCCTTTAGCCGCTCGACGAACGTGTGCATTTGCTTCGTGCTCGCCATGCTCGATTCATCGACCACATAGAGCCGCTTCTGTCCATCGTCCGCGCGGTCGCCGCGCGCAAGATGTCGCTGCAACGTCTCCGTCTCCATGCCCGCTTCGGCGAGCTTCTGCGCGGCTCTCGATGTCGGCGCAAGCCCTTCGACTTGGTATCCGGCATAAACAGCGGCTTCACGAACGGCAGCTAAAGAAGTAGTTTTTCCTCCTCCGGCCACACCTTCAAGCGCCATCATCTGATCGCGACTTGTCAGCACCTCTTCGACCGCGTGCCGCTGGTTCACGCTCAGATGCGGATGCTGCTCCATCGTCTGCTGCCGCGCGTGTCCTTCGGCCAGGACCTCGCGTGTGTCCTGCCCCAGCTTCATTCGCTCGATCAGCTCGCGCTCGTAACCCTGCATTTCGCCGGTCGTGAACGCGCGCCCGGCCAAGCCCGGCCTGCGCTCCACCCCGATCAACTCATGCGATTCGACGCGCCGCTCGAACTCGGCCCGCAACTCCGGCAAGCGTGCTTCGCCCATTGTGTGACGCAGTGCGTCACGCATCAGCGAACGCTCGTCGGCCACGGCCTCCCGCTCCATGCCGCGCTCACGCGCATAACTCATGCCCTGCTGCGCCGCGATCTGCGATTGCTCCGGCCTCAGCTCCACACCGGGCCGCTGCGCCGCCTCCGCGATCACGCGCTGCGGCTGCTGCCCGTGCTCCTGGGCTACCTGCTGATGACGCGCCCGGACCTCCTCGTGAGAGAGCGCCTGCTTTTCATCGCGCGTCTGATGCGCCGCGATCTGCGCGGCGCCAGCTCCCCTGCGTCCCGCGGTTTCCAAGTGCTGTTCGATCTGCTGCCGCCGCGGACTCGATGCTTCCAAGTATTTCTGCGTGTAGCCTCTGATCTCCGGCTGCCCATGCGCCCCGCGCTCGATCTCGTAACCGATCTGCTGCAACCTGGCCGCAAGCTCCGAACGGTAAACAGCCGTCGCGTACTGCTGGGTCTTGTAAAGCTCCTGCGGCTGCAACGCCCGCGCCTGCCCGTCCGCCGTCTCCGTCACGTTGAACAGAACCGCGTGCGTGTGGAGCTGCGGCGCGGCGTAACCATCGACTGGCCTGCTGCTGTCATGCTCGAACTTGGCGACGGCCCACGCGCCCGTCGTCTGCGCCGGGACGTTGCCGCCCATGCGAGCCTGCGCATATTTTTCCATCTCGTCGAGAGCAACACGCACACTCTCCCGGTGCGCATCCCGCACCCGGTCGTCGCCGCCAACAAGCGCAGTAAGAGAGACGGACTTCGGCGCGCTGAACGTCGCATCCCATCCGGCCCGGTGCTCCATCGAACGCACCGTGTCACCGCGATCATTGACGTACTCGCGCGCCGTTTGATGCTTCACTAACTGCTCGCCCGTCTCCGGGTGCTGGCCTTCGCTCAACCGCGCGAACTGCTGCTCCTGGACTTCACCGCGCAACCCGTAACGCTCGGCCAGCTTGCCTTGCCACTCGCCGCGCACACGGTCGCCCTCTGTGTAATAGTTCTCCCGCGCGTTGGCGAACTCTTGCTTGTGATACGCCTGCGC
>JBEKZG010000576.1:0-3066 GCA_049510095.1 Occallatibacter sp. | reverse complement strand
GACATGCGGCGCGGCGTGCGACATGAAGCTGTTTCAACGATTGTTCAAACATGGATACATCATGAAGTGAACCTGCGGTTCCGTCCGCAGTAGCCTATCGGCACCGGCGTGATTGGCAACGATCAGGTCGGAAGCTGCCGAGACAATATCCTCCGCGCAAGCGGTGAAGATCGCCGCGAGGGATCTTCTTGACTGCCAGCGTCAACGTGGTCAGAGGGTTAGGCTGGCTGACACGCCCAACATATGTGAACCGCCGCAGACATCGTTAGCATGGACCAGCCAAAGACGCTGACAGGCTGAGGCCAAAAGGTAAAGCAGTCGGTTGACCTGATAACCCGCGACAGGTCACACGGACATCCAGACTGCCGGTGTGAAGGCGGGGGCTAAATCAGCCCTGTCGTTGAATCAGAACATGGAAACCCCGCTGGCCTCCTTGGGAATCCGAGGAAGGTGGCTCGCAAGAGTCGCTGACAGGTCTGCGGGGAGAGGATGCTGGAAGAAGCAAAGGCCGTTCTGTAATGGGGCGGATAGGAAGCGGCAACTTCCCTGCGATCAGCAGGCAGACTTCCAGCAGGTCATGAAGGACGAGAAAGCAGGCAGAACCATCGCATGAGGAAATCGCAAATGAACGCGGACAACGCGTGTGCATCCTCAGCCGCCGCGGCGCATTGGGACCAGGTCGACTGGAAACGATGCGAACGGCAGGTAGCTCGGCTGCAGGCGCGTATCGTCAAGGCATCCCGGGAGGGCCGCTGTGGCAAGGTCAAAGCCCTGCAACGGCTGCTCACCTGCTCGTTCAGCGGCAAGGCTCTGGCCGTGAAACGAGTGACAGAAAACAAGGGCAAACGAACCTCGGGCGCGGATCATGTCCTTTGGTCCACGCCTCAGTCCAAACTCAAAGCGATCGCATCGTTACAGCGCCGGGGATACCGCCCGCTGCCACTACGGCGGGTGTATATTCCAAAATCCAACGGCAAGTTGAGACCGCTCGGTATTCCAACGATGAAGGACAGAGCCATGCAGGCGCTACATCTGATGGCCCTGGAACCAGTCGCCGAGACCTGCGCGGATCCTAACTCCTATGGTTTCCGGAAAGGCCGCTCCACAGCAGACGCTATCGAACAGTGCTTCAAGTTTCTGTCGAAACGCGATGCGCCGGAGTGGATTCTCGAAGGAGACATAAAAGGCTGTTTCGACCACATCAGTCATAGATGGCTTCTTACCCATGTTCCAATGGACGCTGCCATCCTTGAGAAGTGGTTGCGATGCGGATATCTCGAGAACTCGAACTGGTTCGCCACCGAGGAGGGCACTCCTCAAGGGGGAATCATTTCCCCCACGCTGGCGAACTGGGCCTTGGATGGACTGGAATCCCTCCTGAAGAGGATGTTTCCTACACGTAGGAACAAGGGGCCAAAGGTCTGTTCCAAGGTGCATCTGGTGCGCTACGCCGATGATTTTATCATCACCGGCCGTAGCCGCGCTCAGTTAGTCAACGAAGTTCAACCGTTAGTGGAACAGTTCCTGCGAGAGCGGGGGCTGGAACTCTCAGCGGAGAAGACTCACGTGACTCACATCCAGAACGGGTTTGATTTTCTCGGCCAGAACATACGCAAGTATGGAAGGAAGCTTTTGATCACGCCCGCCAAGAAGAACGTACAGGCGGCTTTGACCAAAATCCGGAAAATCATCGAGAAGAACAAATCGGCGACGCAGGAAAATCTGATTGTTCGGCTCAACCCCGTTATCCGGGGATGGGCCAACTATCACCGACACTGTGTTGCACAACGTGCGTTTTCACGCATGGACTTTGAGATATGGCGAAAGCTGTGGTGGTGGAGCTATCGCAGACATCCGCGTAAGAATGCCGTATGGGTAAAGAATCGGTACTATCATCCCATCGGCGAACGAACGTGGAGGTTCGCGGCGCGCACCGGCACGCACCCCGACGGGCAGCCTGTATGGAAGCGGCTGCTCTATGCGGGGAACACGCCCATACAACGGCATCTGAAGATCAGAGGAGAAGCCAACCCCTTCGATCCCCGATGGAGTTTGTATTTTGCACAAAGGGCCAAAGGTTCGATAGTACGACAAGCTGTCGCGGATGACCGGCTCTCCACTCCAGAGGGCTTACACATGGCTTGAGCCGGATGAAGGGAAACTCTCATGTCCGGTTCTTAGGGGAGGGAGCGCCAGCAATGGCGCTCTCTTACCCGACTTCAACGGCCTGTACGGTCTGGTGCGCGACCGGCTCGAAGGCGACCCCACAAGCGGCCATGTTTTCCTGTTCGCAAATGCGCGGCGCAACCGCCTGAAGCTGGTCGTGTATGACGGAAGCGGGCTTTGGGTATGTGCGAAAAGTTGGACGGAGGAAGATTTCGCTGGCCGGATGCCGGCAGCACGGTGAAGAAAATTGTGCTGAGTCACGAAGAGTTGGCCATGCTTTTGGGCGGGATCGATCTGGCGCAGACGCGGCCTCGAAAGTGGTATCGGAAGCCTCCGGCGGAAGAACCAATAGAGTCACTAAGAACCGCATAAACACTGCACATTTCGCATACTTATCCACAAGAGAATCTGTTATTAAGTAGACATCGTGAGCACGCCTTCTGAGCCTACTCTTCTTCCGCACTCGGACGCCTTCCTCTCGGAGATCAACGCACAACTGAAACAGCAACTGGATGCGGCCACGAAAGAACTCGAGTACGCGCGGTTGAAGATCCAAGTTCTCGAAGAGCGTCTTCGTCTGCGGCGGATCCAAAAGTACGGGCCGGGCAGCGAGAAGCTGAGCAGTCTCCAACTGGAGCTGCTGGAACAAGAGCCCGGTGTCAGTCGCGAAGAAGTAGTAGCCGAAAGCGAGCGCAAAGCGCCGCCGCCTGTTACCGAACAAAAGAAACGCAAGCATCCCGGACGTCAGACTCTGCCCGCCGATCTTCCCCGCGTGGAACGGGTGATTGCCTGCACTCCGGAGCAGTGCGTATGCGGCAAGTGCGGCGCTGAGACCACCGTGATCGGATACGAAGTGAGCGAAGTGCTGGATGTCGAACCGGCGCGGTATTTCGTGCAGGT
>JBEKZG010000575.1:0-5240 GCA_049510095.1 Occallatibacter sp. | reverse complement strand
CCTGTTGCGGCTACCCTGCTGGTGGTGAACAACGTCAACACCGTCCGCGGTGCTACCGGGCAACTTTCCGAAGGCAAGATTGGCCTGCCCCTGCTCTATACCAGCATTGCGGCGCTGACCCTTTTGAATGGCCAGTTTCTGACCGCGGCCGTAATGCTGTGGTGCTTTCGCAGCTGGGAACAGCAGTACCGGCGCGACCTGGAGGTCGAGAATCAGGCCATGCTGGACGAGATCGTGGGTGTTCCCGGAAATGCGCTGGCGATTAGCCCCGAGGGCTTCGAGCAGATCGTACCGCGATCGGAGATCGGCATCGGCCAGCGCGTCCGGGTTCGCGCCGGCGATCGCATTCCAGTGGACGGCAAGGTCATCGCGGGCGCCGCACTCGTTGACGAGGTCAGACTGCTTGGAGATCCGGTGCCGGCAACCAGGATCGAGGGAGACGAAGTGCTCGCCGGCAGCAGGCTTCTTGCAGGCGAACTCGATTTCTCCGTATTGCGCACAGGGTCGGAGACGCGGGCGGCCTCGCTGACGAGGGCTCTCATCGGGACCACGGTTCCTGCACCGGGCAAATGGGCACTGAACGAGCAGGCCGAAAAGTTCGCGGATCGCACGGTAGGACCCACGATAATCGCGTCGGGATTAGGACTGTTGGTCGGCGGATCGGCAATGGCGCTCGCGATCCAGCGCCCGGACTACGCCACCGCGGTGGGAGTAACAGCGCCGCTGGAGACTTTGCGTGCTGTCCGCATCGCTCTTCGCCATGGAGTGTTGATACGGTCCGATGACGCATTAAGCCGCCTCGCTTCCAGTTCGTGGGTGATTCTGGACGATCATGAGGCGTTGCAGCACGCTGAATGCGAAATGGCGGAGATGCAGGTGCGCGGCATTGAGGAAGACCACTTGCTGCCGGCACTTGCCGCGGCCGGAGCCTGGCTGGGCGATGCGCGCGGACCGGCGCTGGTGCGGGCTTGCCGGGCGCGCCATCTTATCGCCCGGCGGGCAGCCTTGCGGGAGATCGGCGCCATGTTTGTCACCATCCAGTACGGAAGCCACGTTGTAAGGCTATCCAGCAAAGCAAATCGCAATCAATTCGCGCCGCTCCGGGTGGAACTCGATGGTGTGGAAGTAGCGCGACTCCGCTTTCAGCGCACTGCGGGCTTTGCCGCGGCGTCCACCGTGCGCCAGTTACAGCGCGCCGGACTCCGAGTATTGCTGATTTCGGAACGGGAAGCCTCGGCTGTCGCGACACTCGCCCGACGGCTGGGTGTCGACCGCTTTGTGGGCGACACTGACGCCGATTCCCGCAGACGTCTCTTGCAGGATCTCAGCAAGCGGGGCGTGCGGGCGGTGCACGTCCACGTTGGTACGAGATTGCGGGATCCGGGCGACGCGCACCTGTCAGTCGCATTCGCCGGCGAGGACGAGACCGGCTGGCGCGACGAGGACATGGTTCTGCTTGGGCAGTCGATTGCTTCACTGCCCATCCTGATGCGACTCGCTCGCGACAGCAAATCGCGCATTGCGAGCTTGCAGCGGTGGGCGATCATGCCGAACCTCGTCAGTGTTGCCGGCGCTTTCACGTTAGGATTTTCAGGCATGACGGCGGTCTTCATCAGCAACTTCGGCACTAGCGTGGCTTATAACCGGGCCCGTCGAGCGCTTCGCCAGGCCTCGCTTGACGACACTTCGCCGCCCGAGGCCATCTGGTGCACGGAAGACGAACTGCCGGCCAACCAGGCTGCGATTCAGGAAAATGATATTCTCCGATAGGAGGGAGAGTGCGCATGACCGCTGTTCCTGTTACCAACGATCCTGCTACCGGTGCGACCGAAAACACTGCTTCCCTGGCTTTGCCCGCAAGCGAGGCAGACGCAGAGCCATTGACTCCGGAAGAACGGGCCGAAATCGAGCGTGCCGTGCAACGTATCGAGCACTTCCCACGCGAATTCGGTTGGCTGATGGTCTATGTCGGCGTACTGGGCGTCCTGCTTCCGGGCATTGTCGGATTGCCCTTCGTATTTGCCGGCGGCGCCGTGGTCATGCCGGGCGGACGGAAGTGGCTGTCGCGCTGGGTGGCCCGCAATCCGGGGCGTTTGGTGCGCGCCAGCTTGAAGCAGATTGTCCGAATGGCTGACGATATCGAGCGCCGCTACCCCAGTTTGCCGGGGGCCACGTCCTGATGCCGCCGAGTCGACCGACAACTCCCGCGTCGAATACGCACGTCTTCTCAGGGGTCACCCCCCAGGCGATTACAAGCCTTCGAGACCAGGCCGGCAAACAGAGCCAGCCTGGCATGAGTTATGCGCTCGAACTCGATCCAGACGGGGTAGGCGGATTGCTCACAATGCCTACACCCATGGGCGATGTGGTAGTGCATTTCAGTTATAACAACGGGCTTTCCGAGTTGACGCTCACGATCGTAAAGAAGCCAATGCTGGTTCCGGCCAGAATGATCGTGGAAGGAACCTCGCAGGTACTGCGCCAGGCGGCCGCCCAGGCAGGCCCGCCCGCCGCCAATACAGCCGACGGCGATTGAACAACTGGAGTCGGCGAAATATCACGTCCCGGATGTCGAGCGCAAATCGCTGAGATTGCGGGCCGATTAATTAGGGTCCCGATGATTCACTTACCTAAATTCCGGTGTGGGGTTGGATATTCACACTTCTGAAGTGACCGAATGCTACATTCCCATATAACCCTGAAATTCAAGGACTCCCCAATTGGTGACTCAAGCTCCACTTAGAATGGATGTTAGGACACCCCTCAAATGGATTGTTGTCGGGGGGCCGGGGTTATTGGTCATGCTGTCCGATACGGACGCGGGCAATGTTGTGGTTGGAGCTCAGGCGGGTGCCCAGTGGGGTTATCGGCTACTGCCGCTGTTACTGTTTCTAATCCCGATGTTATACATGGTGCAGGAACTAACAGTACGGCTGGGAATCTATACCGGGCGTGGATTCGGCGAACTGGTTCGCGAACGCTTCGGTATGGGCTGGGCGTGGACGGCGACGATAGCGCTGGCCCTTCTGGCTATCGTGGCCACGGGTTCCTACAGGCGTGTGGAACGCATACTGGTTTTCGTCGGCTTGTTCGAACTCGCTTTCTTCTTTGTCGCTTGGTCCGCGCACCCGAGCCTTGCGATCATGAGCAAGGATGTTGTCGACCTTCCCATTGCCAACCGCCAATTCACGCTTCTTGTAGCGGCGATCGTGGGCGCGGTCTTCAGCCCGTGGATGATCTTCTATCAGCAATCAGCCTTTGCCGACAAGAACCTCTCGCCGGGCGACATCAAGGCTGCTCGCTGGGATACTGCCATCGGCGCTGTTCTCACGCAGTGCCTGACCGGAGCCATATTGATTGCGGCCGCGGCACTGGCTTCACGCGGCGCCTCGCCGGGTCTGCACAGTGTCGGCGAAATCAGCAGGGAATTGTCGACGTTTCTCGGAGAGCGGGTGGGGCGCATGGTATTCAGCTTCGGTGTGCTCGGCGCTTCCATGGTAGCCGCAATTGTGTCCTCGCTGGCGCTCACCTGGGGAGTGAGCGAGGTGACCGGCCACCGGCGGTCGCTGGAGCATCATCCGTTCGGGGCAAAGTGGTTTTATGCCATCTCTTCTCTTAGCGTCATCGGTGCCGCAGCAAGGGTTTGGTCCGCATCGGAGCTGGGGTGGCTCACCATCGCGGCCCAGGTGGTGAATGTGTTTCTGCTGCCGCTGGTGATCGTCTTGCTCATCGCGCTGGCGGTAAAGGTACTCCCGAAACCGCTCAGGCCGCACGGGCTCTATCTTTGGTCGTTGATCGGCGTCTCGAGCATTGTCATCGCAGCGGGCCTGGTCGGCGCCGGGCTGGGACAAAACCTGACTTTGAAGGCCCCGCCTCAGTTGGCCACGCATCTCAGGACGGCGCCATCGGCTTCGCGGCGTTAGCTATTGGACTACTTTGAATCTTCGCCCCCGGAAGGGCGAGAGACAACCCCGACGGCGATGGCCCATGAGTTGCGGATGGCATTTGCAAGCAGGCATAGCATACCGATAGCTACCAGTGTAAGGCCATTCGCAGGGTCGTAAGAGGTCAGTACCCCGCCCCAGATAACGGCTCCGTAGACCGCAAATGGAGTGGCCGCTTAAGCAATAAAGTCATGCTGTTCAAAGTAGCTCTTCCAGACGCCGGGCCGAACAAGGAAGGACCCCGAATAAACTAAGCCGATGCCACCTACAATCCACATGGAAAGAGCGGCAGTGAATCGGGTGTGGTTTGGAAAGACAAGAAGGGCGGCAAGGAACAGCACAGCGGAGTAGCCGATAAATGGGGGAGTAAGGTAAATCGGAATCTTGGCTGAATGTTCCGGCCGTCGCTCAGCGGCCAGCGTGATCACTACAAACGATAATCCGATCGGGGTCGAGGATGCCGCCGCCATGAGGAGGAAGAAATTCACCCAACGCTCCAGCTCATTCATGAGCCCATTCTAGGTCATACTTTGTGCCGAATTCGGCGTCCGATTTGCTGATCATTACCGAACGGAAGCGCATGATGAAGACATGTAAAGCCCACAGCCAGCCGCCTGCGCCCCCAAAAACACCGTCGGAAAACGTGACCCCCACCCCCCTCCCTCTGCAAATGAACCCAATTTGGTGCAATGACTCAACGTAAGTCACTTGTAATAAGTCACATGCAAAATCAGCCCAGCCGCAAATAAGCGAACAAAAGAGCCCATAAAGGGTGCTTTTACTCCATTATTTGGGTGTTTTCTCACTGAAATCGCACCAAAATCAACCAATTCCAGCTGATGACCGTCAATGAGCCTTTCAGGCAATGCGCCATCGGGGACGAGCTTGAGCATTTGGAATATATTTGGACTGCGGGTCCGAATCCAAGCGTGTTCGCTTGACTGCTCCCAACAGCCTGGGATCTATTCTTCTATCGTCGATAACGATTTCCGGCGGTATTCGGACAACAACAAACAAAGCCTTGCCGGGGGGAACCGATGAGCGAGAAGCGACCGATCCGCCGATTGCTGGAAGGTGTGCGGCGATTTCATGACAAAGAGTTTCCGCGCGACCACATCCTCTTCGAACATCTTGCGTCGGGCCAGCATCCGCACACGCTATTCATCACCTGTGCGGACAGCCGTATCGTTCCGGAGCGGTCTGAGGTATTAACTCCGGAACGATACGGCTGTCCGCACAGGTGATGACTAGCGTGTGCGGATGCTGGCCCGACGCAAGATGGTCGACGAGGATGTG
>JBEKZG010000574.1:0-2741 GCA_049510095.1 Occallatibacter sp. | reverse complement strand
TTCCGGGACGCTTTTGAAAGTTCCCCGACGAATGCGTTGGTTCGCGATCTTTCCAAACCAGCGCTCCACAAGGTTCAGCCACGAAGACGAAGTTGGAATGAAGTGGAAATGAAAGCGGGGATGCCGTTCAAGCCACTCCTGCACTGGCTTGGTTTTGTGGGTTCCGTAGTTGTCGGCGATGCAATGAAGATCCAGGTGTTTTGGGGTGTTGCGATTAACGATCTTGAGGAACTTCAAGAACTCCTGATGGCGATGATGTGGCATGCAGCAGCCGATGACCTCGTCTTTCAGCACATCCAAGGCGGCGAACAAGGTGGTGGTGCCGTTGCGCTTGTAATCGTGGGTCATGGTTCCAGCGCGGTCTCTTTTTAACGGCAGCCCCGGTTGCGTGCGGTCAAGCGCTTGAATCTGGCTCTTTTCGTCCACGCAGAGCGCCAGCGCATTCTCGGGTGGGTTGATATAAAGGCCCACGACATCTTCCAGCTTTTCGACAAAGTTGGGATCGTTGGAGAGCTTGAAGGCCTTCATCAGATGCGGCTTCAAACCGTTCGCCTGCCAAACGCGCTGCACCGAGGCTTTGCTGACGCCACAGTCCTTAGCTGCGCTGCGACAACTCCACTGCGTAGCGGCGGGCGGTGCCGTCTGCAGGCACGCAATAATCTCGGCCTCTTGATCGCGCGACAGCGGCTTGAAGCTTCGCCCGCGGGGACGGTTATCCAACAGCGCTTTGATTCCGCCCTCGGCAAACCGGCGGCGCCATTCGATCACCGTCGGGCGAGAGGTTTGTAACTCCGCGGCCAACGCGTTGTTGGACTTTCCGCCGGCTGCTCCAAGAACGATGCGAACCCGCAATGCGACGCGCTGTTCCGTCTTTCCCGACCGCGCCATCTGCTCTAACTCCTGGCGGGCATCGAGAGTAATCGGCAATGCTGCGCTGGATAGCCACATCCTACATAGCTTAGGCGCCGCAAACATTATTGTCAATATTTACGCGAGACACTACACTAGATTATCTCCGCAATGAGCATCGCTCCACTTCGATTGCGCCGTATTCGCCGCGTGCGTGCGAGGGAGTGCCTGTGGCTCTTCCGTTGAAGTGGGAGGAATTGAAAAGGAAGGAAAGGCCTCGCTTTGTTGTGTCCGAATTCTCCAGTTGGAAAAAACGATTGGCCGATGATCCATGGAACGGCATGGGGCGACTTAAACAATCTCTTCCAATTGTGAGAAGGAAGTGAAGATCGCTGCTTTGGGTGGACCGCTGTCTGGATGACGGCCCGGGGGCAATTTTGGACATACGGGGCAGGCGGTCCATCGCTTATACTGCTGATTCGGCGCGCAATGGGGTCGTGCAACCTGTGGGGACTCTTACACGTCTATCCAAGAGAAGTCATTTTGGCGCCAGTTGTTTAGGCTTGTTTTGTGGAACAGGCCGGAATTTGCAAGTGAGTTGGATTCCTGCGATTTTGGGGAATACACCCCTCCAACGTGTCCAAACACGGAGTCGTGAATGTCAGGAAATCAAGCCAAAGGAGATGGTCAGCACATTGGAGCCGATCACCAGTTATCTGCGTCGTACCCTTCAAAAGGCAGGCCTTGGCTTGTCTGGGTCATTATTTTCGCGCTGCTGATCGTGATTGTGGCGATCATGGCAGTCATCCATGAGAACAATGAAAAGGCAGCGGCGGCGAAGAAGGCACAGGCCGCCATCAAGCCGCCGGTGAGCGCGTCGGTGGCGAAAGCAACAACGGGAAACCAGGCCGTCTATCTGAGTGCGATCGGGACGGTGACACCGGTTTACACCGCATCGATCACGGCACAGGCAAGCGGAGTGCTGACGGCGGTGCACTATACGGAAGGGCAATTTGTTGCGAAGGGGGCTGACCTGATCGATATCGATCCGCGCACCTATGAGGCACAGTTGCTGGAGGCCGAGGGCACGCTGGAAAAGGATGAGGGCGTGTTGGCGCAGGCCCAGATGGACCTGGAGCGATATAAGACAGCGTGGTCGCGCAACGCCATCAACAAGCAGTTGCTGGACGACCAGGAAAAGATTGTGCTGCAGGACCAGGGCCAGGTGAAGAACGACCAGGGCACTGTGGCCTACGACAAGACAGAGCTCAGCTATTGCCACATCACTTCGCCGATTTCGGGCCGGGTAGGTTTGCGGCTGGTTGATCCGGGGAACGTGGTGCAGGCCGGCGGGTCAACAATTCTGGTGGTGGTTACGCAGGAGCAACCGATCACGGTGGTGTTCACGCTGGCCGAAGACAGCCTGGGAGACGTGCTGGCGCGGATGAAGAAGGCGCACACACTGCCTGTTGAGGCATGGGATCGGGCGGCGGATAAAAAGGTGGCGACGGGGAAGCTGCAGAGCATCGACAACCAAATCAACACTACTACGGGAACGGTGTTGCTGCGCGCCTTGTTCGACAACAGGGACGGGGCACTGTTTCCCAACCAGTTCGTCAATACAAAGCTGCTGGAGGACACAATTCAGAACGCGACGCTGATCCCCAGCGGGGCGGTTCAACATAATGGGACGGCGGCATTCGCCTATGTAGTTTCAGGCGCGACGCAGGGTTCGAAGCCTGGAGCGTGCAACCAGCAATCTCCGTGTTTTGCGAGTATCCGCAACATCCAGGCGGGGGTTACCGACCACGGACTGACGGCGGTTAAGGGATTGAACCCCGGCGAGGTTGTGGCGACCAGCAGCTTTGATAAGTTGCAGGCGGGAAGCAAAG
>JBEKZG010000573.1:0-3132 GCA_049510095.1 Occallatibacter sp. | reverse complement strand
GGGCGTAGTTGCCGAGCAAGACCAGAGTCATGCAAGTCATGAAGCCGACGTCTTCCAGGCGCTCGCGATCGTAAGCCAAGGTCAATGGTTGAACGGGTGAAAGTAGAGTTTGTGCACTCACAGCCAAGGTCCAATCCCTTCGGTTGATAAAAAACGCAAACTCTAATATGGCAGATTCGGGGGGCAGGTTGTTGGTTGTTCGTTGTTGGTTGTCGGTGATTACGGCGGGGCGAGAATCTTTCTGGAAGAGGTGGCGCATCACGGTGTGTTTTGTGCGCGCGCTGTGAGTTTTTTTGATTTGCAAAAACGAAGCCACGCAGGAGGCGAAACTCGAGATGCATTCGAGTTGAGGATAGCAGCGAGTGCGGCGGTTTCGGGGCAGGGCGGGTTGGAAGTGATTCAGCGAGTGGGGAAAGTCCGGCGGACGAAAACGTGTACACTGAATGGTTAGAATTCACTTTGCACCGGAGTCAGATTGGTTTCTAAGATTTCGGTTGTGATCCCGGCCTATAACGGCGGGACGCAATTGGACGAGTGTTTGAACGCCCTGGCGCGCCTAGCCACAGCTCCCAGCGAAATTATCGTGGTTGACGATGGGTCCACGGATGGTTCCATCCAGAGGGCCGCCGAACACAGTTTAGGAGTTCGCATTCTCGCGACGTCCGGCCGCATGGGACCGGCGACGGCGCGGAACATGGGAGCGCAAGCCGCCACGGGCGATATTCTCTTTTTCCTGGATGCGGATGTGTGCGTGCACGCGGATGCCACCGAGCGGCTGGCCGCGGCGTTTGCCGATCCGGCGATCGATGCGGTAATCGGCTCCTATGACGACGATCCCTCCTCGCGCGATTTCCTGTCGCAGTACAAAAACCTGATGCATTGTTTCGTGCATCAGAACGCCCGCAGCGAGGCTTCCACGTTTTGGAGCGGGTGCGGGGCTATCCGGCGCGAGATCTTTCTGACGATGAGCGGCTTCGACGCCAGCTATAGGCGGCCGGCCATTGAAGACATCGAGCTGGGATACCGGCTGTGCCATGCGGGCCGCCGTATCCTGCTGGATCGCGATCTGCGCGTGAAGCACCTGAAGAAGTGGACCTTCTGGGGGCTGTTGAAAACGGATGTTCTGGATCGCGGAATCCCGTGGACCGAGCTCATTTTGCGGGATCAGAAAATGCCCAACGATCTGAACCTGCAGATCAGCCAGCGAGTGAGCATCGGCCTGGTGTATCTCATGCTGCTGTACGCGGCCGAACACGCGCTACGCTACGGCGGATACGCGCTGCTGCCGCTGGTGACGATTTTGTTCATACTGCTGGGCAGCTTTTGGTCGGATGCAGCGGAGAAACGCTCGCTGGGCGTGTGCGCGGCGATGATCGCGGGCGCGGCGGCTATCGTGCTATGCGCCTGGAAGATTCACATGCGCGGTTTGATTCCCCTGGTGGTGGCCATTGTGCCGCTGCTGTTCCTGAGGCACCGTTATGACAAGCGGGGCGCGCGCTGGGACTTCTGGAACGCCTGGTTTCACGGTTTATACATCGTGGTCGTGATCGCGGTTTCGATGTTGTACCTGAAGGACAGATATTTCATCACGGCCGTGGTGGCGGGTGTTCTGGTGCTGGCAACTTTGAACAACGGCTTCTATTTGTTTTTGTCTGAAAAACGCGGCCGGCTGTTCGCCCTGGCGGCCTTTCCGTTTCACCTGCTGTATCACTTCTATAACGGCGTATCGTTTGTGATGGGCAGCTTGCTGTGGTCGGCGCGGGCGATGAAGGCGCGGACGGAGGATGTAGATCGGCCGGCTGGAGCGTTCCCCCCGGCTCGCAAATGAGTCACTCCGGGAGCTTCGCTGGCGGCTCCGGCAACAGAAACGTGAGACCGAGCGCGAGAGCGTAGACTCCCATGCCAACCGCGGTGGCGGCGTGGGTCAGCCGCGTGGATGGCGAGCCGCCGGGCATCAGCGCGGCCAGGTGGGTGGTGATCAGCGCCGCCGAAGTGCCTAGCATGCGGCCGCCGACATTGGCCGCGAATCCTTCGCCCGTTCCCCGCAAATGGACCGGGTAGACGCGCGGCAGGTAGTTGCCCCAAAACGTGAGTTGCGCGATGGTGGTGAATCCGGCGAAAAAGACGCCGATGCGGAATAGTTCGAGACTGTGTGTGGCGGTGTAGAGGAACACGATGGGGACGACCGCCAGGCCGGGAATGAGAAACAGGCGCAGCAGACGGCGCCGGCCGGCCACCACCAGCGCGAGCGCGGCCATTACGATGCGGCCCGCCAATCCGCCGGTCTCTTGCGCGCCTAGCACGCTGGAGATGGCTTGCCCGCGCGCGGACGGCGTCATTTGCGCGACTCCAGGCAATCCGGGCGTGATCTGCGGAGACTGCTGGATGGTTCCGAACGCAGCTCCAAAAGCACACGCGAACAGCAGAGCGCTGACGATGGTAACGCGGCGCAGCTCGGGGCGGAAAAGCTCGCGAACGCTGGGGCGTTTCAGCGTGCCTTCCATACGCTGCCGTTCCCACTGCGGCGATTCGGGCAGGAAGGGGCGGATGATAGCGAGTGGAATGGCGGGGGCCACACCGGCGATCAAAGCATAACGCCAGGCGGCGTGCTCGCCGTAGATGAGCGGCAAGGCCGCGCCCCAGCGGTTGGCGACATAGAACGATCCGGCGATGAGAACGCCACCGAGCGA
Source organism: Occallatibacter sp. (assembly GCA_049510095.1). Taxonomy (GTDB): domain Bacteria; phylum Acidobacteriota; class Terriglobia; order Terriglobales; family Acidobacteriaceae; genus Telmatobacter. The sequence continues at coordinate 442 of JBEKZG010000573.1, read as the reverse complement.
GCCGAATACCTGCGTATAACCGAGCACGGCCTCGCGCGCCCGCGGATCGGGAAATAGTTCAGCGAGCCACGCGACGGCTGCGACGAACTCGACGCAGGTGCCGGCGAACGCAAGGGTGCGGAACAGCAGCAGGGTCTCGAGGTGGGCGGCGAGTCCCGAAGCGGTGGCCGCAAACGCGTAGAGGAGAATACTCCAGGTGAGAATGCGGCGGCGGCCGAAACGGTCGGCGAAATAGCCGCCCCACAGGCCGCAAAATCCGCCGACCAGCGGCGGGATCCAAAAGAGGAATCCGGCCCAGTCGCGATAGGCCGGCGTGCCCGGTTCTAAATGGCCGAGCTCGATGAGCGCGGGTTGCAAGATGAGCGGGCCCACCAGCACGACATAGGTATCGAAGAGAAAGCCCAGGGCTGCGATGGCGCAGATGGTCCATTGGACGGCACTC
>JBEKZG010000572.1:0-3116 GCA_049510095.1 Occallatibacter sp. | reverse complement strand
TACGCAGACCCATGAGCGAGGGAGCCTTCTTGCCGCCGGTGCCACCGACTCCGTGACAGTAGGCGCAACCTTTGTCGCGAAAGAGGACGGCGCCCGCTTCTTCATCGGCCTTGTTGTTGGAGGCGCGGGCGGGGATGGCGATGGAGACGAGCAGAGTTGATAACAGGGCAAAGTAGATAGGCTTCATGCTTGGGATCACAATGTTCATTTTCTCATGGGATGGGCGGGGACGGGTCCATCGGTTGGTGTAGCTGCCGGAGCGGGGAGATTAGTCGACGGAGAGCCTGGAGAAATCTCACCCATTTACGTGAGAGCATTGTGTATGGGTTGGGCGACACATTACATTGAAAAGCTCCGAGCTGGAGAGACCGTATCCTTTCGACCCAGGGGGGCATCAATGAAGGGGCGAATCGAATCCGGGCACCTCTGCACGGTCACGCCGGTCGATTGTTCCACGCTGTCTGTCGGTGACATTGTGCTCTGTAGAGTGCGGGGTGCTGAATATCTGCACCTGGTGAAGGCCATTAACGGTGAACGATTCCAGATCGGTAATAATCGCGGAGGAGTCAACGGGTGGATCGGGGCGAACGGTATTTTTGGAAAATGCATTCGTGTCGAGCCTTGAAGTGGCTTCAGAGGATGAGCCCTCGGTGTTATGCGTGGCGACGGCGGCGAGTATGCACGATGCGATGCGGCGCGTATGTCCACTCCCTGACGGGACCGGTGTCTACATGGATAAATTGGCCTTTGGGGTAATATCCCACGCCACCCGCGCCGAGTGAAAGTGCCGCGTTCCGCAACTGCACGGCTGGAATGCCTACAGCGCGGATATCGAGCGCATTCGCTTCAATATGTTGTGAGTGCTCAGCCGCATTCGTGGTTCCACTCTCACGGAGCGCATCGTTTGTTTCTTTTGCCCGGTAGCCGGAAAGTATCTCGATGACGCTGCCCGGACGATTCAGCTTTGAAAGCATTGTGTGGAGGAGATCGAAGGTGCGGGGATCGTAGCTCTTGACTTCGTCATTGTGGGTATCGCGCAGAAATTGGCTGAGGTTGTCGAGAGCTTCGGGGATATAGGTATCGCCGATCCGGTAAATGACGTCGATGATTTCGCCACCGTGCCGCGAGAGCTTGAGTTCATACTTCTGGCCATCTTCAGGCACGTCGTCCGAAATGAGGCCCATGTCAGGCAGTACGATGTTCGACAGCATGTGCTTGATGGCGTGGAGACGAGGGTGCCTGTGGTGCTCGGTACCGCGCGCGCTGGCCGCAGGAGCGACAAATACGAGCAGGGCCGCTATCAGAAAAGTGTAAAAGGGCTTCATATTTTGGATCACTTTGTTTATTTTCTCATGGTGGGGCGGGAGGGGGTATCGGTTGGTTTAGTTTGCGTTTTGGCGGCTCGCGCGCTGTGATAGAGGCAACCGCAGATCCCCGCTACGGCGGGCAGGTTTTCGACTCCGCTGAGCTCCGCTCAAGATGGCAATCCATTATTTGTTGATCGGGATGGCGACGGGTTATAGGTTGGTCAGGATGACAGTACGCATCGACAGCCTCATCGCTTCCGCAACATTATTTCTTAATCACAAATTAACAGCCTGCCGATAGACGCTGGACTCGGCTTCTGACTGTCGAGATCCTCTTTGAAGGAGAGGGTGCTGCGCAGCCAGAATGCGAGAGAGAGAAGGACAAGCAGAGGCGACGAAACCCTCGATTGTTGCAGAGTTTTAACAGAGAGAAAACGCCGCGTTAACACTAGGGAATTCGAATAACACTATGGGAGCTTCCCCCGCCCCCTTCGATGACCCCTGTTCGTTTTCATTTCAAGGAGACCAAATTGATTTGCAAGATTGTTGACAGATGGTTTCGCGCCATCACGTTGTTCGTGTGCCTGTTTGCTGTTTCAATTGCCCAGACTGAGTTGAACGCACAGCAGGCGGGTGGTTCGATCCACGGTACCGTTAGCGACCCGAGCGGGCGCGCGATTGCGGGCGCATCGGTGACCCTGGAAGATGCCGACGGCAGCCCGGTGCAGCGCGCCTTAACCGATGCACAAGGAGCGTACTCCATCGGAACGGTCAAGGCAGGCCATTACAACCTGGCGGTCAGCGCGACGGGCTTTGCCACCGAGGGGCAGTCCATCGTCTTCTCCGGCAGCGAACAGACGGTCGAGTTCAAACTTCCTTTGGCCTCGGTGGCCGAGGAAGTGGTTGTGGAGTCGGAGGACAACAGTTCGCTGGCTGTCCAGTTGGCTCCGGTGAAGGCTCTGCTCGATGCCGGATCCGCCCGCACCGAAATCTCCAGCTTCTATATCTCCCAGTACACCAGTCCGGTGACCGATTTCGCAGACATCATCCAGGCAGCCCCCGGCACCGTCAGCTACACCACGAACGGTATCGGCAACGGCCAGGCCAAGATCTTCTACCGCGGCTTCGTGGACGACGACTATACGATGACCTGGGACGGTGTACCGTTTGACGACTCGAACGATCCCAGCCACCACTCCTGGGCTTACATCCCTGCCGCCGCGGTCGGTTATGTTGACTTCGACCGCAGCCCCGGCACCGCCTCCGACATCGGACCTTCCAACTTCGGCGGGTCGATCCACTTCTTCTCGCCCAAGTTGAGCGATGAGCCGCACTTCAGGATCCAGGAAACCTACGGCTCCTGGAACACGAACCAGATCCTGGGCGATATCAACTCCGGCGACTTCCTGAAGGGCAAGGGCCACTTCTGGCTCAATAGCGACTACCAGAGCTCGGACGGGTACCAGACCTTCTCGCCCAAACAAAACGTGTCCGGAACGGCCAAGTTGGACTACAAGTTTACCGACCGCACCGACCTCACCGTGACTGCCTCCCACATCATGCTCGACGCGTTTACCAACAACGATCCGACGCGCCGCCAACTCTTCCACCACGGGGACAACTACCTTTACGACAACAACATGCTGAATGCGGATGGCACCTACAATGCGCAGTTTTGGCGCTATTCGGTGTACCATGTGCCAAGCTTCTTCGACGTCGTTACCTACAACCACGACTTCGGCAAGGGCTGGAAGCTGGATGCCAAGCCCTACACCTACGGCTATTCCAATCACCAGCATTACCAGACCA
>JBEKZG010000571.1:0-2708 GCA_049510095.1 Occallatibacter sp. | reverse complement strand
GTACCTTCCATTGCGGTACCGGCGACTGTTCCCATTCCTTTCCGGGACTATCTGGGCTCGGCGCGTATTGACTGGGCCCAATCGCGCAAGTCTCAATGGTTTCTACGCACCTCTGAAGACAGTTACCTAACTCATAACGCGCTTGTGGAGCAAGGCACACTGCCCTCCACCGGGCTGATTACTCACAACAATTACTGGAATACAGCGATAAGCAATACCTATACTTTCAGCCCGGCCTGGCTGGGAAGTCTAGTTATCGCCGGCAGCTTGCTGCACCTTACACAGACACGCAATTCGGATCTGGGTTTTGCGCTGGCATTTCCCTTCAGCTCGACGGCGCTGACGATTTCAGGATTCGAGACTTTCGGCGACAACCAGTTCGCCACGCCCATCACGCTTTTCCCCGATCTGCGCAATCAGGAGAAATACCAATTACGCTACGATCTGACCCACACTGCTGGAAGTCATGCGCTCAAGTTCGGAGTCGACTTTATTCACGAGCCTGTACTGAGCGGTGCGTTCGCATCGATCGCGGAGCAGATCATCAAGTATTCTGCCAATCCTGATTGCTACATCAACCCGCCCGGATCGGACTGCGGTGGCATTACCAGTGCATTGCCGTTTTATTATGTATCGCCAGACTCGCAATGCAATCCGGAACCGAGCGCTGCCTCCGGCATCACCTGCACCTATACTCCCCCGGGCGACGGCAGCTTCTCGCAGAACGTTCAACGGCTAGCCTTCTACGGCGAAGATTCCTGGCGCGCATCGCATCACCTCACGGTCAACTACGGCCTGCGTTACCAAACCACTTTTGGGTTATTCGAGGGTTCGGGCCGAAAGCAGCTTGAGAACAGTGCATACGTTACCCTGCAGGCCTTGCAGATTCCGATTGTGCCGAGTGTGCCGCAGGATTATCGCAAGCAGATTGCGCCACGCCTTGGAATCGCCTATTCGCCTGGCGGCAGCGAGAAATCTGTGTTGCGCGCGGGATTCGGCATGTTCTACGACGATCTCGCGCAGAATGGATGGGCGACCGCGTTTCAAGGAGTTAATAACACCAATGCAACCACCGGGACCTGCGTGCTCACCGGCGGTTCCGGCACATACGCGCTGGCTGGATCGGGGTGCCTGCAAGGCGGCGCAGGAAGCACTGGCAACTTAGTCGGCTCGAGTTACAAGACACCCTATGCCATCCACATTACAGGCGGCGCTCAGCACGCCTTCAACCAGCACTGGCTGGCCAGCGCCGACTATACGCATGAGCAGGGGAATCATGGCTACCGCGCCTTTCCCTATGCCAGCGGCACGAATCTTTTCACTCCACTCATTGCCGCGTCGGACCCGAACTATGCTGCCGACGAGACTAACATCGTTCCCAATGTGAATGTGTTCCAGTCCGACAATCGTTCCAGTTACAACGCCTTGATGTTGCATCTGCAAGGCAATATGCGCCGCTATAGCCTGGTGGCAAACTACCAGCTCTCGAAGGCGCAGACCTGGGGATGCCTGCTCGGGGAACTCTTCGACTATGTGGATGGCGTTTGCCAATTGCAGAGCGGTCCGCAGGCTGGACTACTGGATGCCTTTGGACCCGGTGATTACGGTCCTTCCGGCGAAGACGTGCGCAATCGTTTTGTGCTGGCCGGTTCGATCCACATTCCCGGCGGTTTCGAATTGAGCGGCGTCACTCAGCTTGAGAGCGCGCGCCCGATCACGATTACCAATGCGGACAACACCGGTCGCATCTGGGTAAATGGCGCCTATACCAGTCTTGACGAATTTCGTGGAACGCCTTACATGCAGACAGACCTGCGCGTGACGCGCCCTTTCAAGATTGGCGAACAGTGGCGGATTGACCCATTTGCGGAGTTCTTCAATATCTTCAATCGCAACAATTCCGGCGCGAACTACGCCGTCAACGTAACGCAGCTCCCGGTCCCCGCCGCCCAGATGCAGCCGAATCAAAACGGCATCACGAACGTCAGCACGATCTGCACGGTTGCCGACTGCTCCCAGACCGCGCCTATTACCAGCCTCAAGCAACTCGAAATACCCGAGGGCGCGCTGGGAGATTTCTTCGGACCGGGCACCACTGTTGGCATTCCATTTGCCGCGCAGCTGGGTGTTCGCGTAACCTTTTGATTCAGATAGCCGCAGTCTTCCCCCGGGGGCAAGCACAACGAAATATCGAGAAGATCCATCCGTGTGCGGCGAGAGGGAATGGCAATGAAACTTCGCTTTGCTTTGTTGGCCACGAGTTTGATTGCTGCGGCGTCCTGCCTTGCTCAAGATATGGATACAACGGCATTGCAGGCGCTTCATTGGCGCCTGATTGGTTCGTTCCGCGCAGGCCGTGTGAGCGCGGTTGCCGGCGTTCCGGACAACCAGAATGTCTACTACTTCGGCACCCCTGGCGGCGGAATCTGGAAGACTACCGACGCAGGCCACGTGTGGCAGCCCATCTTCGATAAGGAACGCATCGCGTCCATCGGATCCCTGGCTGTAGCTCCGTCAAATTCGAAGATTATTTATGCCGGTACAGGTGAGCAGACCCCGGGCAACGGCGTTTACAAATCCGTGGACGAAGGCAATACGTGGACTCACATGGGACTCGAGGACACGCGCTTCATTCAGCAGGTGATTGTTGACCCGCGCAATCCAGACGTTCTGGTTGCGGGCGCTAACTCCATCGGTGTTTATGTTTT
>JBEKZG010000570.1:0-4158 GCA_049510095.1 Occallatibacter sp. | reverse complement strand
TGCTCTTTCCACTTTCGCCTTCTCTTCATGCGATCACCCTGCGTCAACCTGTCACGCTACCCGACTAGCGTTCCCAGAAGTGGGTTTACGACTTGATCCAGTCAGATCGGACACGCTTTCGCGCCAAAGCTAAATTACTGCGATGCGGTCAGCAGGTACGGCACCCAACTTCGCATCCTGTCAGGATATTTATACTTTGCTTGCCACTTCTCCCAAAATCCTCGCGACTCTCCTGACGAGCCCACGTGAAGGAACCTTTGCAATCAAGAGACCAATAAGCGCCGCCGGCGCTATCGGGAACGCAATATAACCCATGCTCAGACCGATCACGATAAACACAGCCAGCAGCCCAAAGATCATCGCCATCCTGACCCCAGTAGAGGAGGGGCAAAAGCCAAACGGCCCCTGACAAACCGTCCTTCCGTCCTTTTCCCGCACCCTGATCACACAGCACATCCACATGGATTGCACCACCTTTACGTCGCTCGTTCTACTTCGCTCGGTGACCTCAATGTCGAAGCCGTCTCCGAGTTCCTTCTGCAGGGTTTCCGCAAATTCCTCTAATGGCACGATCCTGTCGAATGCAAAAGTTGCCATCACTTTCTCCTATGTATTCTCAGAGGTTACAAAATACTACTATTGGGAATCGAAAAGACGGCTCTGTGCAGGAGCCCGCCTGTAAGGGAGCATGGTTTTCGCGGCTTTTGCCTGAGGGCCGGAATCGGCTATTCTCCTCGCGATGCGCGAAAACGATTGGACGGGGTATTGGGGTGGCCGGGCTTCGAATCCTGAACGTCATGTCTTCACAACACATTGAGATTGAACTACATACCCCACCTAAGTTTGCGACTTCCCATCATTCCTCTTCTCGGAGTTTTCACATGGAGTACGTGCCTCACCGCAACGTGTTGAGTCGAGATGATAGGCAAGACCAAGAAGACAGCCATCACTTCTCCACGCCAAAGGCGTAATACTGAACGTCTTCATACTCGCCTCGTCCATTGCGCCCCTTCACGAAGAGAACGTATTGACCCGGCCTCAGGCTGACGGAAGGGACGCTGAACTTCAGCGCATTCCCGTCATCGACGAGTGCGTCAGGCGCCAAATCTTGAATCGAAACCTGAGTATTTGGAAGCCGCTGCAGCACGACCCTAAAACCGGCGTACTTGATCCTTGGCTGGAGCGGCAATTTGAGTTCCACGTTCCCAAGACCATTTGGGACGGAGAGCACAGTTGACTGCGACAGATCCCTAAGGACTTCAGCTTTCAGAAGAAACGAAGCGACCAACGGTGGCGCCTTCGGCACGCTTGCCAGGGCTCGATCAAGTGCGGATTTCTGTTGCGCGAGTGATTTGCTCAGGTCCTGGAACTGCGCGAGCTCCGACTTGAGCCGTGCGGCCCGTGTCCACTCGTAGTACCCAAGGCCCACCCCAAGCAACGCAACTGCCGCAGCAGCGTATTGAAAGGCGGGAAAGTCAAATTTGAAAAGCCCCCTTAGAGTGCTCAACAATGTTCGCTGGCGGGCCGCCACCTCGCGTTGCCGCTCCACCTGGCGGAGAGTGCGGCACCCCGAAAAGACAGCCTGCGCGAATTCAATTTTTTCGGCGAGTTCCGGGGAGCTACGGTATCGTGCGTGGAAGCGCCGGTAAAGGTCCGGGGCCATCTCACCCCTGATGAAGTCGCGCAGAAGCTGATCCTCAAGAGCCTGGATCGACTCGAAGAGATCATCGTCGCGGAAATACTCCGTCTCGACCTGAAGCATCTCCTCCGGCGGCAACTCGCCCAGCAAATACCGCGTCATTCGATCTTCGACCTCAGGCATATCCGATCTCCCGTGTTCCGGCCCTTCCACTCCATTCATGACGGCACCTCCCGGAACATTTCAAAATCACTGTTTGGATGCCCTAGTCCGAGCACATTCCCGCACCCGATTCATAATGCGGTGAATGCGAGTTCTCAACCCGTCGATGGTCAGGCCCTGGCTTTGTGCCATCTCATCGCGAACTGTACTTTCATCCAAGTAATACGGCACAAAAAGCTCGCGATCAGACATTGGCAAGCTTCGTAGGCAGGTTTGCACCAGTTCCCACCTCTCCTTTGCCCGGAAACTCGCTTCCGGATCCGGCTCGCGCGATGAGGATATTTCGTCGCCATTTACGCCTTCGGGGAATTGCTCAGTGTCGGCACCCCACATTCGACGCCTGCGGCCCTCACTGGCAACATTCCTTGCCACCACGGAAGTGAATTTAGTCAAGTCTTCCTCTGTCCGCTCATTCACAGCGGCAGGCCCCATCTCTCGCAATTCCTTTAGAACGCGAAAGATGGTCTCATCCGCTAGGTCCTCCGACTTTGGGCTCAGATTCTTGCGCTGGAAGTAGAAGATCAGTTTGCGCCTTAGATGATCGAAGGGCTGCTGCGCGATGCGCGGATCCGGATCCAGCAAACGTAGGAACGAGTCGGCCATGATGTGCGCTCAATATCGAACAAATCATAGCACTTGGCGCAACTGCCATTCCTGTTTTTTGCACGTTGTTTTCCGGCCAGCCAGATCCTGTGAGCACAGGGTTCCTCTGGGCTCGTATCGAGCCACACTGCTCGAATCCCGCCCCTAAGCGCTGAGACAAAAAGAAGGGTCCACAAACAGAATTGTGAAATGTTCGATCAGGTTCCGTCATGAAGAGGTGTTCGCATGGACTTCAAATTCACGGGAAAAGGGAATTCGTTGGCAGACAAACACAAATCCGCGTGCAACCGATCCTCTCGGGGTGCCGGGCGGGTCGGCGCATTCGGCGAGCTGGCTGGAGGCTTCTCGCGCCGCGCGTTCATGTGGACTGCGTTCGGTGCGTGGCCCTATTCCCGGTTCACGCGAGCATTGTGTCTATCTACGGGGGAGGGAGGAATTCTATGAAATGGCATGTTTGCTTGGTTGCAGCTGTTGCGCTCTTTGTGTCTTCGCCGGCTTTGGTCTCGGCCCAGAAGATGGATGTTAAGGTCACCAATTCTCAGGTCTTTCAGAATAACCTCAGTGGTGTCATTCCTGGCACGTGTTCTCGGTGGGGGTGTACCTGGCCGGTTCCGGTCTCGTATGCCGTCGAGGGGGCTTCACTCTGGCTTCTGATGCCCGATGGTCGAACGGCCGTTGTTTCTTGTAATTGGAAGTACCAGTTGAAATTCGACGGGGTCAACTCGCGGAGCTGCCGCATTCCTGATGTAGATCATTTGCAGGCAAACTTTCGCGGCAATGACGTCAAGCTCCGGTGGCAGGGTCAATATGAAACCTATACGCTTGTTGAGATCCGGAACTAAGATGTCGGGGCTCGGTGTCGAAGGTGTGTTGTTGGCTGGTAGCTGAATGGGAGTCCATGGCAGAGATTGGTCCTTGGTTCATTCAATTGGAGGTGTTGAATGTCGCGACTTATGATCCGTTCGCTGCGGGCTTCGGCCATGCTCGCGTTTTGGTCCCCGCGTCACAGGCGTGACGCCCAAGACTGTGATATAACCCGCGCCATGATGATTCACAATACTGCGATTCTGCTGTGCGGACTCGTTCTCTTGCCCGCCGCCTGGGGCCAGGCGCCGAAACTGGCCGGGCAGAAGGCCGCCCCGCCGCAGACAGGAATCTCGAAGAAACCAGGGAATGACGGAATGCAGCCGGATGTTCGGTCGCTCAAAGATCTGCTTTCCAAGACTGGCCGAGTTGAATACAGCTCCCGATTTCTTCCTGGAAGTAATAACGCGCCCCGTCAACAGTGGCAACAGATTACCGACGTCTCGATCGATGCCCCTGGGTGTCTGGTGCGCGTGCTCCTCGACGAATCATACGGCGGTGGCGCACCGAAATCCGAAGCGAAAACGTACTTCTTCGAGACATTTGACGAAGTAGAAGCTCTCACTGAGCAGGAAGCCAGTGATCGTGAGGATAAGCGGTTGGGGCTGGCGCCCGCGTGGACGATCTCTGGGTCCGTATATGACCTTGTCATCAATGGCAACAGGAGTGATCTCCGCTTCGCCGACGGGGCTCAGGCTAGCCGAGCGGCCGAGACGCTGCGCCGCCTCGCTCGGCCGTGTCATCGCCCTTTGGATACAAGGCCAGAAGGCGGGGCGCCCAAATTGGCTGAGACACTTCAATATATTGTCGACAAACTGAATGCTCAAGGC
>JBEKZG010000057.1:0-11379 GCA_049510095.1 Occallatibacter sp. | reverse complement strand
TCGTCTGGGTGACCTCGGCCAGCCGCAAAAAGTGACCGGAATAAAGAATCCGATCCCGATCTATCTGGCCTGGGGTTCTTGGGAAATCGATTTCCCTTTCCGAATGTCCCGGGTCATGCTCGAGCTTACGCGCGTCGGGATCGTAAAAAGATGTCTTGAGAAAAGCAGCTTTCATGGGAGACCGCAACAATAACACAGATTTGTTGCATGAATCCAATGAATTTCAGTAATTCCGATCCGCAACATCGCCTTCTAACGCCGAGCGGGTCTCTATAATTGGCTGAAGATCTTCCGGAACTCCCAGGCGCCCTGTTTGACCTTATCGCTCAGTGGCGCGAAGGAACGCCTAACAAAGCCCTGTGTCCCCGCAATGTATAGTTCGGTACCATGAGGCGCTTCTCTCTTTTTCTTCTCCCCGCCATTCTCCTCGGCACAGTCGCGCGCCCGGCATGCGCGGAACAGGAACCGCCGGTGGCAATTGTCGCCAGCTATTTAGTTACCCTCACTACGTCGCATGGGTCCGGCCAGTTCCCCCTTGATGTTTCCCTGGAGTGGAACAAGCCCCAGCCCCAGGTCACGCGCGCCGTGGTCATGTTTCATGGCAAAGGACGCGATGTCGATGGCTATTACCGCTCCCTGCGCCGGGCTGCGGAAGATGCTGGAGGCGACGCGGCCGCAACCTCCATCCTGATAGCGCCGCAGTTTCTGAATGAAGAAGACGCCCGCGCTCACAATTTGCCCGGGGGTGTGCTGCGATGGCGCCAGGGCACATGGGAGGCAGGGGCGGAGGCGGCCGGCCCGTCCCCGATCAGTGCCTACGAGGTCATCGATGCACTCGTTGCTCATCTCTCCGATCGCAAGCTCTTTCCTAATCTGAAGACCATCGTGCTCGCCGGCCACTCCGGCGGAGGACAGGCCATGCAGCGTTACGCCATCGCGGGAAGAGCGGAGCGCCTGCTGGCGCCTGGGATCCATCTCCGCTACGTGGTCGCCAATCCTTCGTCGTACATGTATTTCACCGATGATCGCCCTGTTTTCGATCGCGATAAAGTTCGCTTTGCACTCGGCGATGCTCATGAATGCCGTAACTTCAATCATTGGAAGTTCGGTCCGGTCGATGTGCACGAGGACTATGTACGCCAGAGTGCGGCGGAAGGTTGGCCGGCCCTGGAAGAAGCGTTTGCGCACAAAGACGTGACCTATCTGCTGGGAACTGCGGATATCGATCCTCATGAGAAGGATCTTGATACGAGTTGCGCCGGGGAGATGGAAGGCCCGAATCGTTTTTTGCGCGGACGGGCTTACTACGCCTGGCTGCACAACCGTCATGCTACTGGCTGGGGCCAGCGCCTGTGGTTCGTGCCCGATGTAGCGCATTCAGGTGGCAAGATGTTTAGGTCGGAGTGCGGCGTGGCGGCGCTGTTTGAGCGGTCGTCCTGCAAGGACCAGGAATAGACACTCCGCCGGTTGCGCTATCCAGAGTGTCTGCTGCAGCGCGGATGCCTATAGCTGTTCGAATATCTCGCGGAAGTCGTAGGCTCCTGATTTGTCATGGACCCACTCGGCGGCGCGGACTGCGCCCAGGGCGAAGCCTTTGCGGCTTTTAGCGTCGTGGCGGAGTTCGAGCACGTCGTCGGGGCCGGTGGCGGTGACAATGTGTTCGCCATTCGCATCGCCGACGCGGTGCGAAGTGATTTCGACCACTGCTTCGGGCTGCGCAGATTTTACGATCTCACGCAGCGTGTTGGCCGTTCCGGATGGCGCGTCGAGCTTCGATACGTGATGCGTCTCGCTGATGGCGAAAGTGTAGCCGTCGAGTTTGGCCAGTTCTGCGGTGAGGCGGAAGAGTTTCTGCACTCCGATGGAAAAATTGGTTCCGTAGAGCAACGCGCCTCCGCGCTTGATCGCCAGGGCCTTCATCTCGTTCAGTTGCGCATACCAGCCGGTGGTGCCTACGACGATGCGGCCGCCGAGGGCCAGAACTGCCCGGATGTTTTCAAGCGCGGCCTCGGGAGCAGTAAAGTCGATAACTACGTCCACGCCGGCCAGGTTAGGACCGTTGAGTGCGGAGGCGTGTTCGTTTTCCAGAATGTCGAGCGCTCGCACGCCGTGGCGGCGTTCGCGGGCCACCTGCGCAACCAAGCTGCCGGTCTTTCCTTTGCCGAGAACGAGAATGAGCATGAGGATAGGTTACAGATGACAGATTACAGTAGGCAGACCGCTGCGGGCGGCTTGCGTAACAATAAAATTTTGCAAGACCCCCGCTGTATCCAACTTCGGCTCAGACGTTAGACGACGCCTCCGAGGACAATCGAGCCGGGCTCTAAACTGTCATCTGTCATCTGTAACCCGTCATCTCTTTCGCGCTTCCACATCGAAGATGGCGGGGTCGGGATCCTTGAAGAAGGCGGCGTGAAGCGAACGCAGCGCCTCGTCGGCGTCGTCCTCTTCGATCATGAAACTCATGTTGATCTCGCTGGCTCCCTGCGAAATCATGCGCACGTTGATATGCCGGATGGCGGAGAAGATCTGCGCGGCCATGCCGCTTTGCCCACGAATATCCTCGCCCACCATGCAGATCAGCGCCTTGCGGCCTTCGTATTTCACATCGGCCAGCTTGCTCAAATCGGCGGCAATGGCGGGCAGTTTCTCATTGGAGTCCACGGTAAGCGAAACGCTGACTTCGCTGGTTGAGACCATATCCACGGCGCACTGATGCTTGTCGAAGATAGCGAAGATTTCACTGAGGTAGCCGTGCGTCATCAACATGCGGCTAGCCACCACATCGATGATGCTGAGCTTCTTTTTTACGGCGATGGACTTGAAGGGGCTCTTGCAATGCGGAGCTAGCGAAGCAATACGCGTGCCCTCGCAGGCAGCATTGCGGCTATTGAGCACGTAAACGGGGATGTTCTTCTTTACCGCCGGCAGGATGGTGGCAGGGTGCAGTACCTTGGCGCCGAAGTAAGCCAGTTCCGCGGCTTCTTCAAAGCTGATGACCTTCACGCGCAACGCATCGGGGCAAACGCGGGGATCTGTGGTCATAATGCCGTCCACGTCGGTCCAGATTTCGATGGCTTCCGCGGATAGCGCGCCGCCGATGAGTGCGCCGGTAAAGTCAGACCCACCGCGCCCGAGCGTGGTTGTGATTCCCGCTTCGTTGGAGCCGATGAAGCCGCCCATCACCGGAACCTGGCCCAGAGCCATAAGCGGGAGCAGCTTCTCTGTGGCGCGTTTTTCAATCACCTTGTCTTGCGGAATCGCCTTTTGGTATGTCGAGTCGGTGATGACGATCTCTCGCGCATCCACATGGACCGCCTGGACGCCGCGCTCGCTAAAGGCGGCTGCGATGATGCGGCTGGAAAGGCGCTCGCCATAACTCACAATCAGGTCGGAGATGCGCGGCGTAAGTTCGAGAATGGCGGCAAGGCCACGCAAAACCTCGTCAAGCGAGTCGAACTTTTGGTCGATGAAGTTCTGCAGTTCGGCAATGTCCGCTGCAACTTTTACAAGAGCTGCAGCAGTGTCGCGATGCCGCGAACGAAGCCGCGAGCTGATGGCCAATGCGCCGGTCCGGTCGCCCGTAGAGGCCGCTGCGGCGGCGCGCAGCAGTTGGTCAGTCACCTTGGACATGGCGCTGACGACAACGACTGGCTGCCTGCCCTGTTCAACGCGCCCGGCCACTATGGCCGCGGTACGCCCGATGGCGACCGGGTCCTCGACCGAAGTGCCGCCAAACTTCATCACTACCAGACTCATGCGAAGGTTCCTATCGGTTGAAGGCGGCTCATGCGCGCGCGGCAGCCTCTGCAACCGGCTCCAATTTACCCAGACTCGCCAGGAGTTCGGCGTTCAGGATGGCCGCGCCGGCCGCGCCGCGAATCGTGTTATGCGAGAGCACGGTGAACTTCCAGTCGAGCACCGGGCAAGGGCGCAAGCGGCCCACGGTCACAGCCATGCCATTGCCGCGGTTGCGGTCGAGCCGTGGCTGCGGGCGGTCATTTTCCGGTGCCCACTGCACGGGTTGATCGGGAGCGGTGGGCAGTCCCTGACCGGCCAGTGGACGGAACTCCGCCCATGCGGCCAGAAGGTCCCGGTGGGATACGGGGCGGCCAAGCTTGTTCCCGAGCTTGATCGAGACGCTTTCGGTATGACCGTCTTCAACCGCGACCCGGTTGCATTGCGCGCTGACCTTTGCGGGCAGCGGCGTCACCGTGTGACCCTCCAGCTTACCCAGCAATTTGAGCGTCTCGGCTTCCATCTTCTCTTCTTCGCTGCCAATGTACGGCACGACGTTGCCGAGGATGTCCATGGAAGGCACACCGGGGTAGCCCGCCCCCGAAACGGCCTGCATGGTGGTGACGAAGATCTGCTCGATTCCGAAACGCTCCTCGATGGGCTTGAGCGCCATGACCAGGCCGATGGTTGAGCAGTTGGGATTGGTGACCATGTAGCCGCCGGAGTCCGCACGCGAGGGCTGCTCTTCAATCAGGTGCAGGTGCTCGGCGTTGATCTCTGGAATCACCAGCGGCACGTTGGGAGCCATGCGGTAGGCGCTGGAATTGGAAACAACAAAGCATCCGGCGTTGGCGAAGGCCGGTTCCATCTCACGCGCGATGGCGGCGTCGAGGGCGGCGAAAATAATCCTGGGTGCGCCGAACGGGTCAGCCGGAGCAACAGTCATGCGGGCGATGCGCTCAGGTAGCGGGGTATCGAGGCGCCACTTGGCTGCTTCGCCATACGTCTTGCCACTGGACCGGTCGCTGGCGGCGAGCCACGCAACCTCGAACCACGGGTGGTTTTCGAGGAGCTGAATGAAGCGCTGACCTACCATTCCGGTCGCGCCGAGAATGCCGATTGGAAGTTTCGATTGGATGGCCATAAACACTCCAGTGTACAGGAGCAGGAGCGCGGCTATCCAGAAAACCCATTGTGGACTGGAGGATTTGGACCCGAATGCGCATCATCGCCGGCAGGCCGGATTTGGGCCAGCCGCCTTTGAATGAAGGGACTGTACTGTCAACGAGATTCGCCAGGGCCAGGCTGATCCGGGCTGGGTGGGCAATCCAGAAGTTGCCAGGCCAAGCCCGGAACGTGGTCCCGGAACCTGGATAAGAAGTAAGATCGGGTCCTGATGACTCCCAACTAGATGAGGTCTTCGAGAATTGATTCAACAAATTGGGATTCACTTTATTACTGTCCGGAACGGGGCGCGCTGTCCAAGACCAAGGTGAGGTGATCCAAGAGAATCGATTGGAGAATGACGCTTCCGCTCGCCGAGTCGGTAGCTATGCCAGGATTGCTCTTACCTTCCACAGCCTTTGCCGAAAACGTAACAACGGGCTTTTGGTTCTGCGTCAGGGTGACCTGAACGTTTGGTTCGGACCCAGTTATAACCAGCTTGTAATCGCCTGCGGGGAGCTTTGTGGACCCTACTTGCACAGTCTGCGGAATGGTTACAGTTGGATTTTTTTTGCCTGCAAAAGCCGGTGCGGAAGCAAGAACAAGTACGAATGCTAAACCAAGGAACTTTTTCAATGGTATCTCCTCAACTGCCTTGCATGTTTTCCCGGTCTCGGGAGGCAGTGAGGCAATTAAACTACTGTGTTCCTTTGCTGAAGCTTAAGATACTCGAAAAAACCAAGTAATTACTTTAACTTAAGACTTCCTTAAGACGCGAGTAGCTCGACTTGCTTGAAGTTGACAATCAAGTTACAGCAAGGGTTCGGGGCGATTAGGCGCCAGCGATACAGAATCAGTCATCTCTTTCTTTCGCCCGGTGTAAAACTGTGCTAGCGTGAAGGCGCTGGATTCTCAGGGCCGTGTGCATCCCGCAAATGCCTGATTCGGCGGGTTTCCCAGCTTTGAGGGCGTCTTCGGCTGTGACAAGTAAGAAAGGCTTTTTCAAAGCACGAGGATGAAGTTCAATGCGGACGCTGATTCTTGCCGGGCTCTTTGTCGCCATGTCTGTTTGCGCAGGCGCGGCGGAACGGGTGACAGTGGACCGACTGGAGCAGCGGTTGGCGGCGCTCCTTGCGCGCCCTCCAGAAGCGTCCTCTTTGGCGGATGAAGCGGCAATCCAGTCGGATCTTCTTCAGGAACTGAATGAGGGGCTTGGCAAGTTTGGGCTGGACGCGGATCAGGCTACCGAAATCGATGCTCTCGAGCTCACAGAGCGTCTGACAATCAGCACGCTAGCGAGGCTGACATCACAATACAAACCGGGACCGGCAGTGCGTCACGCGCTGGAGCAACTGGCCGACCGGTCCGCCCTGCTGGACCCGCCGGGTGCCGAACTCCCGCACCAGCCTCCCCCGGACTCCGATTCCCAGCGGAAGATGGTGGATGCGGCAGGTATTTATGTGCTGCGTGTTCTCTCGCGACTGCCGAATTTTTTCGCTATTCGCACCACAGAGCGCTTTGATGACGCGCCAGTGACCGTGAATGGCTCGGTCGTCGTATTTCCAACGAGCATGCAACTTGTGGGAAGCTCGGGCCGCGAGATCACTTTCAGGGATGGCTCCGAGGTTGTCGATCCCATGAAACAGGAGCGCGTGATGCCCAGAATCCCGGATGGTGGACTTGCAAGTTCAGGAGAATTCGGTCCGGAGGCGGCGATCGTTCTCTCCGATCTTGCCAAGGGCACGATTGAATTCCACCATTGGGAGCAGATGCCGGCCGGTCTGGCGGCGGTCTATCGGTATGCGGTGCCGAAGAAGAGCTCGAACTACCAGGTGGATTCGAGTTGCGGGCTCTCTGTAAGTTTCCACGATACACCCGGCTACCACGGATCGCTGGCCATCGATCCTGTTTCCGGCGCCATATTTCGCTTAACGCTGGAAGCCGATTCGAAGAAAGACGACCCCATCACCCATGTGGCTTCGGTGATTGACTACGGGCCGGTGGTCATTGGCGGACGCCGGTACATCTGTCCACTGCGCAGTCTGGCCTTCATGGTGGAAGATGCCAACGCGTGCGTGCGCCATGCACCCAAGGAGAAAATGATGCGGCCAGTGACGATGCTGAACCGCACCAGTTTTTCGGATTACCACCGGCTGGGTTCGACAGCCAGGCTCGTCGTCGAACCCTCTGAAGCGCCCAGTTCCGCTCCGCCAGCCCAAAATCCTCAAGGCCCCTAACCGCGACCGGCAAGAATCAGTCTAATCAATCGAGAATCCTCGTCTAAAGCGCTGAGCGTCGGCGGCCGTCGAACTGTCCGGTCTGAAGTCGAGCTACGGTGCGGAAGGGCTGTGGTAATCTTCTCGTCGTCCAAGGGAGGCGCCCGGGTGAGACGCTATATTTCGTACATGGTTCTTGGTGGGCTGTTAGCCGCATCCGCGCCGTCGGCCCAGAGCAGCCAGTCGCAGACCAATGAGCCGGAGTCCGCCACTTCGGAGACAACCCTGCGCATCACCAGCCGGGCCGTGCTGGTGGATGTCACTGTGACCGACCGCGACGGCAATCCGGTGACCGGGTTAAAGGACTCCGCCTTCACCGTGTCCGAGGACGGCAAGCCGCAGACAATCACTTATTTCGAAGAGCACAACGGAGCGCAGCAGGCGAAGCGGGACCAGAAGCTGGAGTTTCCAGCCATGCCGCCCGATGTCTTCACTAACTTCTCGCCGCTTGCGCCTCCGGCGGCGGTCAATGTGCTGCTGCTCGACTCGCTCAATACTCCGATGGAAGACCAGATGATGGTGCGCGAGCAGGCCAAGAGTTATCTAAAGACGCTCAAGCCGGGGTCGCGCATTGCCATCTTTGTTATGGGCATGCGGCTTAGCTTTGTGCAGGGCTTCGCGGACGATCCGGCGCTTTTGGCCGCCGCTCTGGGCTACCAGAAGAACGCCAAGCCGGAGCCGACACCGCTGATGCCGTCGCAGGAAGAAAATTCCGCGGAATCGAATGTCGTCGGCATGATGAGCGCCGCGGTAGGCGGAGGGCCGGGCGGCTCCACTACAGCGGCGCCGGCGGCCATGATCGCGGCGCTGCAGGGTTTCATGCAGGAAACCCATTACGCCCAGACGACCGACCGCGAGTACCGCACCCTGCAGAACCTGCAGCAACTAGCCACATTCCTCGGCGGCTTCCCCGGCCGCAAAAACATGATCTGGCTTTCGGGAACCTTTCCGTTGGCGCTTTTCGGCGCAACGGATATGCGCTTTGAGGGGGACATCAAGAAGACCATCAACCTGCTGAATGCGGCGCGCGTCTCTATTTATCCCATCGATGCGCACGGCGTGGTGGGCAACGCGCTGTACACGGCTGAGCACACGATTGATCCTTCCATCTCACAACCGAATCAATTGCTGGGCCCGCCTCCCGGCATGGCTTCTGGATCACCCAACGCGGGCCAGGGAGGGTTTTCAGGCTCGCTGATGACTGAAAACAGGGAACTGAACGCCAGCCACTCGACTATGGAGATGCTGGCGCGCGAGACAGGCGGTACGGCCTTCCATAACTCCAACCGGCTGGGAGATGCGATCAGGAAGGTAGTTGCGTCGAGCGCCAATTTCTACACCCTGTCGTACGTACCGGCCGATGTGAAGATGGACGGCGCCCTGCGAAACATTGACGTGAAGGTGGAGGGCGGCAAGTACACACTGTCTTTCCGCCGCGGTTATTATGCACTCGATGCCGACCTGCCCGGCGCCGCCCAGGCACTGCGCAACAGCGCCCTGCAACAGCAGGCCACGCAGGACCCAACGCTGGTCGACCCGTTGCGGCCGTTTATGGATTTCGGCATGCCGATGACTGAGCAGATCCTCTACAAGGCTATGATCCAGCCGGTTCAGGAGAAGCCGGATGCGCCGGCCTCAGACAAGCCCCAGGTGAAAGGCCCGCACGAAAGTTACACGGTGGATTTTGCCATCGATTTGAAAGACCTGAATCTCAAGCTCGATCCCGATGGCAATCACGACGGAACCCTGAATGTGTCGCTCATTGTCTACGACAAGTTCGGCACGGTCGCCAACAGGCGGGATCACATTGTTCAACTCAAGGTCAAGCCTGACATCTACAAGGTCTTCCTGCAGACAGGCGTGCAGCTGCATACGGAGATCGACGTACCCAAAGGCCAGTTCTGGCTGCGCACCGGCGTTTTCGACGAGTCGACGCGCAAGGTGGGCACGATGGAGCTTCCACTGAGTTCAGTGAAGCCGCTGGAGACCGCAGCGAAGTAAGAGTGGTTCGGTCTAGGATTGCGCCTGAAACGATCTCGTCAGAGGACTTCTTTCAGAACCAGAGAGACAGTTCGTGTGGCCAAGCCGCTGTGTACGGTTAGTTGGACTACCGTCCCGACCGGCTGGGTGAAAGCGCTTTGCAGCGTATCGTCCGTGGGCGCGCGGCCGTCAATCGCAGTGATCACGTCGTCCGCTTTGAGGCCGGCTGCGGCCCCTGGGCTGTCAGGGATAACCGTCTTGACGGTCAGGTGATCGGGATCGGGGTCCAGGACCAGCCCGGCGCGGTTGAAGATGTCGGGAGCGCCGTAGCTTGAGTTTTTCTCCAAGTACATCTTTCCGTCTGGGTAGTCGAAGATCACGCTGAATTGTTTCAGGATGCGCAGACCGATGTTGCCCGCGATGGTCTGTGTAGTGCCCGCGCCCTGGGTATCTGTGGAAAGAACTGTGATTGGTTGATCGATGCTTGTTTTGCCGACTTGCAGCGTATGCGCGCGCGCATAGAAACCCTGCATGGGTCCACCCCAGCTCTGTCCGGCATAACCTTGAAAGGTTGCGCCATACTGGGCGACCAAGTTGTGCTGCTTTACAAAGGGAGCCCAGAGCGTGATGGAATACATATCTCCCGTGTCGATGCTGAATACGGCCGGAATTCCATCCACGCTGCCCTCGGCCACAACGAACCCGTCCTGGTAGTGGATGGGTACAGCATCCCCATTGCCAGAGTAGTTGAAGCCCTTCGGCTCATAGAAAGTAATCTGCTGTTTCTCGAAGTCGACCCGCACAGGCAGTTCCCGCAGCAAATCGATGCCAACAAGGATGCCGTCCTGGCCCGCGCCAACCTCCGTATCGGCCACGGCGAATGATTGGTCGGTCATGGTAAGTCCGCCGATGTTCACCGTCTTCACAGTCACGCCCCGCGCGGCGACGGAGCCGCCGCCCGCACTGATTGAGCCTGAGCCCTCCAGCTTCAGGCCGAGCCGCTTTGCAAGGCTGGCAGTCATCATGTTGGTGGAACCGGTGTCAAAGACCGCGTCAAAGGGCCCCTGGCCGTTGATCATGGCCGTGAGCTCAACGCCATGAGTCGCGTGGACGGTTGCACCGGGGAAAGCGTCGGAAGGCCGAGCAACCGGCGCTTGGGCTTTGGGAGGCGATGCCGGAACGCCCTGCGCTTCGCATCGCATGGCCACCATTACAAGGCCAAAGGGAATCATCCCCAAAGCCGCATTTGCAATCAACACTCTGACAGTCTTCGTCATCAAAGAGGCCTCCACAGCAATCTTTGAAAACTCTTTCGCCGAGCCTGCTATCCCATCGCCGCCAACACGGCGTCGGCGAACTGGCTCGTACCCGCAGTTCCGCCCACGTCGCGTGTCAGGGTTTTGCGCTCGGCATAAATGGTTTCAAGGGCCTTGTGGACCCGGTCGGCTGCGGCCTGCTCGTCCAGATGGCGCAGCATCAGCACTGCCGATTGCAGCAGCGCTGTGGGGTTGGCGATGTCCTTGCCCGCAATGTCCGGAGCGGAGCCGTGGACCGCTTCAAAGATGGCGCACTCATGGCCGAGGTTGGCGCCTGGAACCAGGCCGAGGCCGCCAACCAGGCCCGCGCACAGGTCGCTGACGATGTCGCCATACAGATTCTCGAGCAGCAGCGTGTCGTACTGGAAAGGGTTCATGACCAGCTGCATGCAGGTGTTGTCGATGATGTGCTCGCCGTAAAAGATCTCAGGGAATTTCTCGCTGACCTGGCGTGCGCAGCGAAGAAACAGCCCGTCTGACATCTTCATGATGTTGGCCTTGTGAATTGAGTGGATCTTTTTGCGGCCGTGCTTGCGGGCGTACTCGAAGGCGAACTTGGCGATGCGCGTGGAACCTTTTTCCGTGATCACCTTGATGGATTCCACCACGCCGGGGACTACTTCGTGCTCCAGACCGACGTACTCGCCCTCAGTGTTTTCACGGACAATGATCAGGTCCAGACCGGGCCAATGGGTTGCCATGCCGGGAAGATTCTTGATGGGACGGAAGTTGGCGAAGAGCTCGAATTTCTTGCGCAAGGTGACATTGATGCTCTTGAAGCCGCCGCCTACGGGGGTGGTTACAGGACCTTTGAGCGCCACCTTGTTGCGCTCGATGGACTCGTATAGCGCGGCGGGAATGTATTCGCCGTAAATCTCGAACGCCTCCGCGCCGGCGGCGAACCG
>JBEKZG010000569.1:0-9437 GCA_049510095.1 Occallatibacter sp. | reverse complement strand
GGTCACGCCGACTGTCAAAGGATTATGAGCTACTGCATACCACCGCAGAAACCATGATCCTCATTGCCTTCGCGCATCTGTTGTTGCGACGAAATGCTTAGTTTTTAAACAGGTTCTTAGATTGAGAACCTACGAAAACTTTGAGCCCTACTTTTCGGCTATTCTTCCCGAAAATAGCCCTAACGCAAATCGTATTCTTTCTTAAGAATCAAAAATTCAATATCTTCTGTGCATTCAATGGTATAAATGATGGCATATCTGCAATTTTTTCCCTTTTCAGAGGATTTTTGTGAGCGCGACACCCGGAGAGGTGACGAATCTCCTGCTCGAACTGAAGCGGGGCAACAGGGAGGCCGAAGGGCGTCTTATCCCATTGGTCTACAAAGAATTGCGTCGAATTGCCGCGATTCATTTGCGACGTGAGACCCCCGACCATTCGCTCCAACCAACGGCATTGGTTCATGAAGCCTACCTCAGATTGACCGACATCAAGGAGATTGACTGGCAGAGCCGCTCCCATTTCTTCGCTGTTTCAGCGACTCTAATGCGCCGCATCCTGGTTGACCATGCACGCGCGAACAATGCCCGGAAACGTGGTAACGGTTGGGATGCCGTAAGCCTCAATGAGGCGATCCTGCCTTCACCCGATAGGGCACCTGAAATTCTTGCTCTGGATGAAGCATTGAATAAACTCGCGATGTTCGACGAGCGCCAATCGAAAATCGTGGAGCTGCGTTTTTTCGCGGGAATGAGCGAGGATGAGACCGGAAATGCTCTGGGAATCTCGGCCCGCACCGTTAAACGGGACTGGAGAGTCGCCAAAGCTTGGCTCTTCAAAGAACTGAGTTGCTGAGGTCGTTTGGGGCGCGGCATTGCTTCGCCAGTTGCCGGGGGACGAATGGATCAGGACCGTTGGAAGACTGTCAATTACATCTTCCACGCTGCGCTGGAGCGTTCCTCCGGTGAACGTCAGGCCTTCGTGTGCAGCGCATCCAATGGCGACCCGGAAATCCAGGCCGAAGTCGAGGTCCTGCTCAGAGCCGATCAGGAGGCAGGAAGTTATCTCGGATCTCCTCTGCTGGCTGGAGACCTGTTTTCGAACTCCGATCCTTCACTGAATCCGGGAGATGTCCTATGCGGACGTTTTCGCATTCTGCGTCACGTTGGTGAAGGAGGAATGGGCCATGTTTTCGAGGCTTTCGATTCCGAACTGGCTGTCCATGTCGCCCTCAAAGTCATCCGGTCCGAAATAGCTTCCAATCCTGAGGCCCTGACCCGATTCCGTCAGGAAGTCCGCCTTGCCCGTCGAATCACTCATCCCAATGTGTGCCGAACGTTTGATATTGAGCGGGAGACGCGAGTTGTCGATCCAAAAAACAACGCTAAACAGGAAGTGATCTTCCTGACCATGGAGTTCCTCGAGGGAGAAACTCTCGATTCCCGGATAAAACGGATCGGCTCCTTACCGTTGGATGAAGCTCTTCATGTCGCTCGGCAGATCGCCGATGCTCTCACCGCCGCACATGTTATCGACATCGTCCACCGCGACATGAAGCCGGCCAACGTCATGCTCGTTCCTGGAGATTCTTCCGGTAGCCACGCCTTCCGTGCCGTCATCACCGACTTCGGACTTGCTAGGGTCGACACTACCCTCTTGCAAGGTAGTCACTCCCCGCTCAGCCATAGCGGCCATCCGATTGGGACTCTTGCCTACATGGCGCCTGAACAATTGGAAGGCGTAGCAGTCTCCGAAGCAACCGACATCTACGCATTCGGTCTGATCCTTTTCGAAATAGCCACTGGCACTCGCGCCTTTCCATCAGACAACTTCCTTAGCGGCATCGCAAAGCGTCTCAATGGGCCGCCGCCCTTCCCTTCGGCGTTGGTCCCGAACCTGCCCGCTTCATGGTCTCGCGCCATCGAGGGTTGCCTTCGTCTCAGACCTTCGGACCGGTTGGAGTCCGCCACCAAGGTGATCGAAGTTCTCGACGGTCGAACCGGAAGTCTCCCGGCCTTACTCAATCCCCGTCTCGCTCAATGGGTGACTCTTGCCTCTTGGCCGCCCCATCGACGTTTTATAGGCCTCGCGGGGATTCTTATTGTCTTCGTGGCCCTTTACGTTGGTGGATACCGCCTATATAAAACGAGCACCGATTCGAAGGTCAATCCCGGTGCGCTGGTTTACTTGACTCAAATTAGGAACCTGACCGGCGAACGCTCCTTCGACAATTTGACCGAGCTTCTAAAGGCAGGCCTGGGACAGTCGGCACAGATCAACCTTCTCGACCAGAGCCGTGTGGGAGATACCTTGCAGCTAATGACGAAAGGCCCGAACACTGTCATCGATGAGCCCCTCGCGCGGGAGATCGCAATGCGCACCGGAGCGCTCCGCGTCGTCTTCGCCACCGTCACTGGCTCCGCCGGAACCTATCAAATTCACATCGACATTCAGAAGCCCGACACTGTTCCTGACCGCTATCGCGAGCGGTGGGAGGAGAACTTCCCGTATAAGATCTCGGCCTCACTGGGATCGAGCAGCACTATACCACCCGAGCTTCTGACTGCGGTCCGCAACGCGAGCGACTGGATCCGATTTGAAACTGGAGAATCCCGTAATGACATTGCCCTGCTCAATACGCCTCCGGAAGATGTGACAACATCCAGTTGGAAAGCTCTGGCCGCCTATTCCCGAGCTGAATCGCTAAGTAGCAAGCACGAGAAGGATGATGCTCTTTCCGCCCTCCAAGCCGCCGTGGCGGAAGATCCGCAATTCGCCCTTGCCTATGCCCGCATGGGCGACGTTGACGTCTCGCTCGGGCGAAGTGAAGACGGTTATCGCGCCTACGCGCGCGCGCTCGATACGAGTTTTGATCGGCGCCTGACTCGCCGCGAACTCGATCGCATTCGTGGCATCTACGCCTCCGACACATGGGACTATTCGGCGGCGGAATCTGCCTTTCGAGATTATGCGCTGTTCTTTCCGAACGACTTCCGCGGGTGGTTTTATCGTGCTCTCCCGCTTATGCACCTGGGGCGATATGAAGAAGCGATCGCAACACTTAAAAATGCTGAACGCGTCGACCCAGGTGGTATCTACGCGCCGTACGACCTCGCATTGTGTTTCATCGAGCTCGGGGACGTCGGATCTTCTAAACGGTGGATCGGTGTCCTCCGAGAGCGTCACGATATAGAGGCTGCCGATGAACTTGACGGCATTCTCGCCTTCCTTGCAGGAGACTCCGAATCGGCTGAGCGATACTTTGAGTTGGTTCGGAAATCGCCGATCGGGGGCTTCCGTCTTGAAGGCTTCGCACTGCTTGACCGTATTCATGCCGAGCGGGGAGATCTCGAGGGCTCCCTGGCGGCAAGCACTTCGGGGGCTTCCGAAGCGGCTTCCCAGGGCAATCCCGCACAGCAGGCACGCTTTCTTCTCGATCAGGCTTCGGCGGAGTGTGGACTTCGCAAATTCAGAGGTTGCCTGACTTCGATTCATCAGGCCACATCCCTGGATAGCTCACCGGAGTTATTGCTGTCGGCCGGTGATATCGCGGCTCAAGCCATGACCTCGATCTCTGTAGCAGATGCCCGGCCATTTCATGATCTCTTGCGCACTCTTTCCACTAGCATCCCTCAAGAAAAACTGAACACTGCATACACTTTGGTATCAATGCGCCTTCACGCTGAGTTGTTTGCCTCCTCCGGGCGAATTGACGAAGGGCTTCAAGAAGCACACCGTGCGGCCGCGATAGATACGCAGTATCGCCGTCGTGACCAGTTGGCTCGGCTTCTTCTGCGCGCCGCGGTTCAGACCGACAGCCCATCGAAACGCACCGCGCTTCATTCGGAGGCTTACGAAAACCTTGCTCTCTCGGCGCTGCACCCGACAACTATTTGGCTACAACCCACGCTTTATCCCCCTGGCGCGTGGGCTGATGACCTTCACTCACTTGTCGAGACGCTTCCCCTGGCTAGTCATTCCGACTCCAAATTGCAAACCGCTGAATCACTTTTTAATGCGATCCGGTCCACGCACATCACTTCCCGCAAGGGCACATAACTCACGGCTGTCGATCTCTTACTGCGAGATCACCCTAACCTATCAAGGAGAAATGAATATGGCGCAACTCACGTCGAACCAGGTTCAAAAGCTTCTCGTGCTCTGGCTTCTGGCCACGACCAACCCGCAATCCTCAGCCAATCCAGGCGGAATCAACTTGAGCGATCCTGGTCTTTTGAACCAAGTCAAAGCAAAACTCTCCGACAACAACGAGGATCCACTGTTCGTGATTCACGCGATGCAAATTTTTAATAGCGCATCCCAGAATATGCCGACGACACTGACGAGTACATCCCAAGATATGACGAGTTTCATCAATATCCCAGCTTCCGACGGCACTTCATTGGACTGGGGTGTGGGTCCACAGTGCCCGGCGGGGAGCGCGAACATTCTAAGCCTGTTTCCATAGGCCATTCCGTGTATCCGGATTTCTTTGCAGAACCTAACTGTCATCAGGAACACAATCGCTCTGTCGAATTTATTCCGCCGCCCCGCCACGGACGCGCTGCGTGCCGTGCGATAAGGAGCTCCTATGTCCAAGCAACGGATCTCTATCGCTTTCGCGGCTATGTTTTGCTGCGTAGCGCTTTTCGCCGGAGCGTACACGAGTGGTCGTGAGGACGCCTCGGCTGGTACTGCGCAACTCTCAACCGGAAGTTCTGCTGATCTGCTAACCTATTCGAATTCGGAACTCAAGGTTCATGCGATTCAAACACTCCACAGCTACGTTGGGGGGGACTCCGTGGAATGGGAGAACGAGGACCTCGGTTGGCGCGACCAGTGCGATATCGGATTGATGCCAGATTGCGAAAAATCGATCAACCCGACTAAAACAGAAACACCAGATACGTTGCACCTTCTGCATAGCATTGAGGTTCCCCCGCAGCAACAACAGGACCGAGAGCCGGCGGGTAGCAAGGTGACGATCCCGAGGGTGCTGCAATCGATCTACTACAACAGCTCGGCTGCAAAAACCATCCAGCAATTCAATCTCAACGATAGCCAAGCACTCATGCAGCGCCTCGGAGTATTGAGTTCCAACTACGTCGGACTCTCAGATCAGGATATTCAGGACTTCGCTGTAGATGCGGTGGTCGTGAAGACCATCTGGGAGGTCGTAGCACCAGTGGATAATGGTGATCCTCCGCAGTTTCGCAATAAGCCTTATGCTCGTGGCGCAGAATTCTATACCGAGGCGGGAGCGCAGATTCTAAATCAAGAGATAAGAAGCTTGTTTCCCGTCGCCCTCTGGAATCAAAAAGAACCGAATGATCCAGACGCCAAGCCATATATCGACCTTAATCAACAGGACAGCTGCTCCGCAAGGATCGAAACTGGCCGCCGTGTCTATGCACTGGGATGCTTCTACCATCGTAGCGCCCGACCGCAGGATCTTGCCGCTCTCAAACTGAAACCCCACGAACTCCCGGATGTCGTGCAAAACTCCTGCGGCACGGGAACCTGCGAGATGATCCTGGTTGGAGTGCACATTATGACCCGCGAGATACCGAACTGGGTGTGGATGACTTTCTATTGGAGCCCCCATTTGTTAATCGATCAGACACCCTCGATTGTTGTTCAGGACAAGTGGACTCTCTTCGAGGCCAACGCCACGATCAACAACACAGATCCGATCGCAAACCCTTACCTGGAGGGCCCGAGCACTGGCATGAATTCGAACTGCCTCGAGTGTCATCGCCATGCCGCGTTCAGAACGCGTTCCGGATCGTCTTCTCCGGCGGCGGCCGGAGGTGGCTCGGCAACTCAGCCAATTCTTCTCCCCAGGTATAGCTCTGGAATTGCTGGCACTGACATGGGTACGAGGGTCGGCTTCGCATTGCACGATAACCAGGTGCAGGTCCAACCACCGATCCCTCCCCAACTCCGCGACTTACAGTTCCCGCAGTGTTATTTTGATGGCGCGCTCCAAACGCATTTTCTTTGGACAATTGCACTGCGTAGTGATCCGAATCCGGCAAGTGCGGGCGATCCGTGCCCCAAACCATAGTGGCAGAGTGGTATTCGAGCATAGCGAGTGGGATCATGCGAAGGCAATATGCTTGGCTGAGCCAACTTGACTGAAACGGAGCGCGTCTGGCCTTACGGAAGAATTCCGCCGGATGCGTTCTTTCTTTGTCCCCTGTAGCAGCTCATTTCCGCCTTCCTAGTTAAGCAGTCACTTCAATTGCTTCATCTCAGGAGGCTCGTTATGCAGCTCAAGTCTGTTGTTGTCTCGATTATTGCGATTACGGCGACGCTGTCGTTAGCATTTCCGTTAACCTGCGGAGCACAATCCTTCCCTGCCGGCCAGGTCACGTATCGAGCGCAAATTCATTCACCCGTCACCACCGCCGGACGCGACTTCGCGGCTTTCGTGAAATCGGTCTCGGGCAGCGATACCGCGTCTGACAAATCGGGTCGCTGCCGATATGACATCTCCAATCCGAACATCAAGTCGGCATACACCTATGCCACCTGGTTTCCCACTCTGGGCACAGGCTGCCTGAGCCCGATCATCCTCAACTATTTCGCCGTGGAGAAGAGTGCTGTCGCGGCGAACGGAGTTCAGTATCTCTACAATGCTCAACAGTCCACAAGCCAAGTGAATGCCGATTTATTCACTGCGACGTTTCCACTGGGTTTCCAAGCGGTGCTCGCCGGAACCGCAACAGCAGGGTCTTCGCAAACCACTCCGACGACTAGTAGTGTTACCTCCACCAGCACCTCAACAACCAAGCAGACCGACTCGGTTTCGACGGCCGTATCGAAGATCGAAAATGGCGGAGACTTCAATCTCAGATTCCCGTTCCCGGTCGTTAGTCATTTTGGACAAGGATACGCTCTCGATGGCCGCATCCTGCCCAATCTTGGGTTCACCATCAACAAGTTCGGCGCCCAGGACACCATCACCGAATCGACCGAATACACGTTCAACGTTCCATTTGAGTTTTATGGTCAAACGACCTCCATAGATCCAAGCAATCCTGCAATCGTTTTCGTCGATCTCAAGCCATCAGGCGAGGTGCTATCAAGTGCTTTCGCGCAGAGCATCGGGCTTACCCGATCGCGAGCCTTCTTCCTAGGTGAAGCGGCGGTCGGCGTTGAATTCGCACAGAAGGTTCGTGTGTCCCTCCAATACTTCGTAGGGCCGCACCAAATCTATCAGACGACGAACTCGACGGGCACAACCACCACGGCCACACATATCGGAGGTTTCCACCTGGCGGTTTCCTTCGCGCCGCAGAAGCCTGGAATGTAGCTGCAGCGATCTGTCTGAAGGCTCAGCGAGCGGAGTTGGGTATGTAGGTGACCCCAATCGTGCATTGCAGAAGTGACGGGGGTCTTCTACCTGAGACCTGATGAAGAATGCATGAATGGCAGATGAGTTGGATTGGGTTCCCTGCCTTGGCGGGCGCTCGGAGTATTCGGCGCGGGTTCCTGTGCGCAATCACCAAAGGCAAAGCAATATGCGAAGCCCTGATTAAACCCAGTGCTGAAGCGCGTTCTCAACCTTAACTGCCCTTCGATCGTCGCAGAGGAAGCCAATTATTACTTAGCAAACAAGATAGGTTACGCCAAGAGACTTCAATTATCCTCTTGCGAATCTCCGGTTTTCGCGATAAGTTGGCTAGCATTCTCTTCCAACTAGGTCTTCGACGTTTCTGGTCACAGCCGTCTCACGAAAATTGCTTGCGACACCTCGAGTGCGAGTTCCATGCATGACTTTCATCCAAGCTAACTTAGTGACGTGCCGGAATAATCGATGACAAGCTTGTTCACGCCACCGCGAATGTACTCAACCTTCAAGTCACATGTGAACTACCTTACTTTTGGCCGAGCTTAGCGCTCGACGAGCCTCGGTCAAACATTCCACCTCTGAATGATTTGGTCACCCGCGCACTGCGCAGCTAAGCCAAACAAAGATTTGTTATTTCAACCTCAAGAAGGAGAAATGCTGTTTATGTCCAAATCGATTGTGCTCATTCACGGCGGTTTCGTAGATGGTTCCGGCTGGGAGGGCGTGTATCAGCTTCTCAAGAAGGATCGCTTCGAAGTCATCATCGTGCAGAATCCCACCATCTCTCTGGTAGATGATGTGGCTTTTACAAAGCGCGCCATCGCGAACGCCAAGGAAGATGTTGTTCTGGTTGGTCACTCCTACGGCGGAGTTGTCGTCTCGGAAGCGGGCAACGACCCGAATGTCAAATCGTTGGTCTACATTACGGCCTTTGCTCCCGATAAAGGCGAGTCGGTCTCCTCGCTTATCGCCAATCCTCCAGCCGGTGCTCCAGTGCCCCCTATCCTTCGCCCGGTAGATGGCTTCCTGTTCCTCGATCGGGAGAAGTTCGCAGCGTCGTTCGCTGCTGACGTTCGCCCTGACCTGGCCGCGTTTATGGGAGACTCTCAGGTTCCGTGGGGCCTGGAGGCTTTGCGGGGTGCTGTGAGCAATCCGGCGTGGCGCTCGAAGCCGAGCTGGTATCTTGTTGCAAAGGACGATGGGATGATTCCGCCGCCAGCGCAACGCGCGATGGCGAGCCGGGCAGGCTCTCATGTAACAGAGGCACCAGGCAGTCATGCCATCTATGTCTCACACCCGGAAGTAGTTGCTGCGGTCATCAAAAATGCCGCTCATTAAGCGAGAAGATAAAACCGTTTAGGTGCGCACATCATCCGAAGTTACTTCGGTCGCTCTGTGCGCACCAATCAATGATATTCGGCTCCGTTGTCGCTGGTCCCGCTGCCGCAGTCGCCGCTACCTATTTTCAGTTACTTCCTGCGGAAAATCCTGTGGTTGATGTCCGGCCAGAACTCTTTGAATGCCAGAGTCATAATATCCAAACCGACATTTGTGGCCCAGCGCTGACCTGTCTTCGTCCAGGTGCGCTCAGAATCAGGGTAGTACAGATTGGAAATTCCGGCCGAAGCGCCTGCTCCGATAATCTCCGAATAGTTGGGTTCTGCCCGTCCCGAGTTGGACCTCGTTACCACGCCCCGGCTGAACGCGTAAAAAGTCCGATGCAGAAAGCCTCCCCGGCCAAGCGTATAGTATCGAGTGTCTTGTCGGAAGACAATCGGCATGAAACATTCAACGAAATAATTCTCATCAGCTTGGTCCACAAACGCGTGCCAATAATAGCGCCCATAGCCGACACCCCCTTGATGGAACTCTGGGGTAGAGCGCTCCGCTTGCCCAATGCCGGCGAGTATTCCGATGAATACCCAATTTGAATAGTCGAAGGTATCCTGCGTAGCATCGAGGAACTTATCATGCGCGGTTTGGGGGAGAAGATGAGCCCCGGCTGAGATTGCAGTGAAGTTTGGAACGATATAGAGAATTCGCTTTGTCTGCTGGCCGTAGTCGGGGATGTCGCCCACTTTC
>JBEKZG010000568.1:0-3474 GCA_049510095.1 Occallatibacter sp. | reverse complement strand
AAAGGTCATGGATGTCAGCCGAGTGCCTGCAAACGACTGACATCCATGACCTTTCGCGGTGTGCCATCAAGCTTTGACGGGTCCAGGTCAAAGGCACCCTGCCAGCCGATGACATTGGCAATGCGATTCGCCATTTCCAGGATACTCATATCATATCCCGTGCCGACATTCAGGATAGGTTCCCCGGAATACTGCTTCATCATAAACACACAGGCATCCGCCATATCATCGGAGAAGAGGAATTCGCGCCTGGGTTTTCCCGTCCCCCAGAGTTCCACCGAAGCGCTATTGGCGATTTTGGCGGCGTGTATTTTTCCGATCATCGCAGCAACCACGTGGCTCGCGCTGGTATCGTAGCGGTCTCCCGCACCGTAAAGATTCGCCGGAATCGCAGAGACGAAGTCGCAGCCATACTGGTGGCGGTATGCTTGGCACATTTTGATGCCGGCAATCTTGGCTATCGCATAGGGTTCGTTGGATGCCTCCAAGGCCCCGGTGAGAAGATACTCCTCCCGGATAGGCTGCGGCGCCATGCGAGGATACATGCACGACGAGCCGAGAAAAAGAAGCTTCTTCACGCCTGTCTGCCACGCCGCGTGAATCACGTTGGTTTCGATGACAAGGTTCTCGTACAGGAATTCCGCCGGGCGTGTCGAGTTTGCCAGAATCCCGCCCACGGTGGCGGCGGCCAGAAACACGGCATCGATCCGCTGGTCTCCCATCCAGGCGTTTACATCGGATTGACGCAGTAGATCGAGTTCGGCGCGCGTCGTTGCGAGGATGTCGCAATCTTCGCGCGAGAGCCGCCGCGCAATGGCAGACCCTGCTAATCCGCGATGCCCCGCAACCCACACTCTGCGGCCGGCAAGATCAAACTCCATTATGCCCCGCCTTCTTCAATTTTGTTTCCCAGGCGATCGCTGCCAGGTCTGAATTCATCATCTCCGCCACCAGATCGGAAAACCCAATCGTATGTTTCCACCCAAGCACACGATGCGCCTTCGAAGCATCCCCTATTAGAACATCCACTTCCGCAGGGCGGAAGTAGCGCTTATCCACTTTCACCAGCGTATCTTTGCTGTCAGCGTCTATGCCTGTTTCGTCGACGCCTTTGCCTCTCCATTCCACTCTTCGCCCGATCTTCAAAAATGCCAATTCGACAAATTCCCGCACGCTGTGCGCTTCACCGGTTGCAAGCACAAAGTCGTCCGGCGTGTCCTGTTGCACTATCCGCCACATACCCTCGACGTAGTCCCGTGCATGGCCCCAGTCGCGCTTGGAATCGAGGTTGCCGATATAGAACTCCTTTTGTATACCTAGATGAATGCCGGCTACTGCCCGAGTGATCTTTCGTGTGACAAATGTCTCTCCGCGAATCGGGCTCTCATGGTTGAACAGTATTCCGTTCGAGGCATGAATCCCGAAGGACTCGCGATAATTCACGGTTATCCAGTAGGCATAGAGCTTAGCTACCCCGTATGGGCTGCGCGGATAAAAGGGCGTAGTCTCATTCTGAGGTGCTTCCCGGGCTTTGCCAAATAACTCCGACGTTGAAGCTTGATAGAAGCGCGACTTCCCAGTCAGACCTAGTATCCGTATGGCTTCAAGTATGCGCAATGTGCCCGTACCATCGGCGTTCGCGGTGTATTCCGGTGTTTCAAAACTGACCTGCACATGACTTTGAGCGGCGAGGTTATATATTTCGTCCGGCTGCACCTCCTGGATCACTCGAATCAGGTTGGTCGAGTCGGTCATATCCCCATAATGAAGACGGAGCTGCGTGTCTGAGTCATGCGGATCCTGATAAATATGGTCGATCCGGGCAGAATTGAAGGAGCTTGAACGGCGCTTAATGCCATGCACAAGATATCCCTTGACCAACAACAAATCCGCCAGATACGCGCCGTCCTGTCCTGTGATCCCTGTAATTAGAGCTACTTTCTGCACTATTTTGGCCTCGTTGAATCTCCTTAAAAGCTTCACAACAGGAAGCAGCCCCAGTCTCTTCAAGTCAATTTCCGCGGTACATCCATACGTCCCGGAATCAACTATTTTGAGATCATTCCGATCAGATTCACCGAGTGTCGCGGCGCCCTCAATCTAGAGCCGGTATTCCCTGCTTCGCAACTCGACATCTCCTATTATACTGAGATTCGGCGCTACCCCATCTTTGGGCGCCTTCTCTTGCGCCGGTCTCATCGAGCCAAAGGCGACTATTCTCGGCGACATGGTCACGTTCCAAGTCAGTTTGAAATTGTTGGGCCGCTGTCGCAATAAAGACGATTCGATTCCGACCGAGTTAGGCCACCGTCGGGTTCGGATCGAGAGCCATTTAATTTGAGATTGCTTCACCACGGACGTGGCGCAGGTCAGCGAGCTACCCGGTGCTCGCGATGAAGAACACTCGGTATGCTTTCGGGTACTGCTTGCGGACTGCGAACTGGTCATTGACCGGGAATCTGGTCTTGTGCCGTTGTCGAATTTCGGCGTCAAGTCTTTCTTCGAGACCTATACCGCATCGCTGCGGACTCCTATCGACTCCAGTCACTAACAACCTTAGGTACTCACTTTTTCAAAACATCCGAGACCATCCAATTGTTCCCCGTCAGTTTTGTACAGTGGCGGACCAAGCTTCAGGTCCTCTAAGTAGGGGCTTGAGCTGCAGGGCGAGACAATCTACGGTTGGCGGAGAAGGAGCTCGCTACTCATGTTGCAAGCTGCCAAGCAAAATCTGAGCACTCCTTGCCCAACCACCAGTGGAAGAGTACTCAGTAAACGCCTGAACACGGTGAATCTTCACTGGCCCAGAGATGAGCAACTCCATCCGTTCAGCGAAGGAAGAGGGGCCGCCGTCGGGAGAAAGGGAGAAAGCAGAGATATTCTCTCCCATGCCAAATGCTTTGGTAGCGATTACCGGCGTTCCGAATTGCAGCGCCTCCATGATGATGTGCGGGCTCGCGTCGAAGCGAGAAGCTACGATTAAGGCGCGCGCATTTCGAAGCAGATCGGCAACCTCAGGCTGCGATTGCCGACGTGGAATCAGTTTTACGCCGGGCATCACAGGGATTCTCATCCCGGCGGGATTGCCGGCGATAATCGTTTGCACTTCGGGATGGCGCTCATGCACCAGCCTCCCTGCTTCCGCAACGATGTCCATCCCCTTACGATGCCATTGGTTGCCAATGCTGACAAAGTACGGCGGGTCGGCTGGATCCAGATTCGGACCGCTCCCCAAGAACATCGGGCCCCACCCAATGCGGACCACGCGCGCGGTGTTGACTGGATGAAGCGCGAGCAACTTGTTACGCGCCCAATCTGAAAGTGTGAACACAAACCGTGCGCCGGTGTAGATCTCTGTTTGCCGAGCAGAGTACTCCGACTTCCAGCGCTTGGGCGTCCACTCTACCGGGTAGGTTGGGTCGTCCGGGTCGAAGGGACCATCGGTGACGATCGAATAGGGCAATTGGCTCGTAG
>JBEKZG010000567.1:0-3532 GCA_049510095.1 Occallatibacter sp. | reverse complement strand
ATCGATCGCCGGTGTGAAGATGGGCGGCGGACACTTCATTGCAATCGAAAGTGCGACGCCGGGTGCCGTGACCTTTGTCGATCCGCTGAAAGGGGAATCGACGTTAACTCCCACCGAGTTGCGGACCCGATACAGGTTCACGGGGTTTTTCCTGCAGGTGCGGCCAGCAAAGAACTAAGCAGGGCGAAGTGCCATGCACGCTGAGGGTGCCCCCGGTCCCTCGCACTTGGAGACCGGGGAATCATGAACTACTCTCTGTCCCAGGTCCACGAAAAATTCGCCAGAACTCCATAAAGCTCTTCAGCCGCACCACCTGGAAGTAGTCGTTCGCCACAAGATAGAAAACCACCGAAGCTCCCCAGACCACATGCAAGGCGTCGCCGCCCAATTCATCACTGAAAGGCAGCGGTGCGGCGGAAAACACCATGGCTAGCACAATCAGAGCCAGTTTCACAATGCCCATCACCAGATTGATTTCCACCAGCTTGCCAGTGAACTGCTTCCCCAACTGGAAGCTGGTGCCCAAAGCGGAAAGAGCAGAGTCCTCATCTTCAAGCAGAGCAAGCAACGGAGCGATCGTCAGAGGCCAACTGGCCAATGCCCAAACAGTGAAGAACCCCAAGGAAAGAAAAATCAGCCAGATGAAGTAGCCCACTAGATCGGGCTCTGCGTTGGCGGTAATATGGGTCACGGCAACCCAGTGCATTGAGCCAAGCCAGCCCCACCAGGTTACGCCGAAAAAAGCCAACCAAGTCGCTTGCAAAACCATCGTTCGGAGAGGTCGGAAGGGCAACAGTGGATCGAGACGTTTCAGAACAAGGCTGCGGCCCAGACCAGAAATGACCACCCACGCCAGCGCGGCCGTTGGCATTACCGAGGCGAGCACTTCGAAGGCAACCGGACGGTAAAGTGACCACAAACGGGCCAGTTGCACCGCAGCAACCCATGGATTCTGGAAATCGATAGAGCTAACCCCAGATGGGTCAAGTTCGTGCTTACTGATCATTACCTGCCCGTATGTCCAGCAAACAACCAGAAACGGTATCCCAAATATCCAGCGCCATGCTACTTCGATCGCGATGAGCGAAGGCCGAGCCAACACCCACCCCATCTGGTCCACCAGAGACTGCGTCCCCCGCAACGGAGCGGCCACTTAACACTCCCCCGGGATCATTACTTGACCACCAAGTTCACCAGCTTGCCCGGTACCACGATGATCTTCACAATCGCCCTCCCGGCAATGCGCGACTGCACCTTTTCATCGGCCAGCGCCGCCGCCGCCATGGCCGCGGAATCCGCATCCGCCGCAACCCGGATCACCGCTACGAGCTTGCCATTGATCTGCACCGGCATTTCGAGCTCGTCTTCTTTAGCCAATTCTGGATCGCTCACCGGCCACGGCACGCGCAATATCGCGCCCTCTTCGCCCAGCTCCTCCCACATCTCCGCTGCCAGATAAGGAGCAAACGGCGCCAGCAGCAGCGCCAGCGTCCGCAGCAGCTCGTACACCACCGGAGCGCTTACCTCACCTGACGCAAGCTGAGCATCCGCGGCCTGGATTTCGTTGACCAGCTCCATAATCGCTGCCACGCAGGTGTTGAAATGCCACCGCCCCTCGAAATCCAGCGTAATCTTGGCGATCGTCTGGTGAAGCTTGCGCAGCAACTTCAACGAAGTGCCGGTAGGCTCAATCACCTCATGGCCACTGGCCGTCCGCGCAACCGGCGCGTACTTCACACCAAGACGATAGGCGCGGCTCAGGAAACGGCTTACCCCGGCCACTCCATCCTCCTGCCAATCCAGATCGCGATCCGGCGGTGCGGCAAACAGCGAATACATCCGCGTAGCGTCCGCTCCGTACCGCGCAATCATGTCGTCAGGCGATACCACGTTGCCCCGGTTCTTGGACATCTTGGCCCCGTCCTTCAGAACCATGCCCTGCGAGAATTGCCGCCGAACCGGCTCGTCATCCTCCACCAAACCCAAATCGCGCATCACTCGCGTCCAGAAGCGCGAGTAGATCAGGTGCAGAATCGCGTGCTCCACGCCCCCGATATACTGGTCGATCGGGAACCAGTACCGCGCAATCGCCGGGTCAAAGGGTGCATTGGAGTTTTTCGCGTCAGTGTAGCGATAGAAATACCAGCTCGAATCGACAAACGTATCCATCGTGTCGGTCTCGCGCTTAGCCGGCCCTCCGCACTTTGGACAGGTCACGTCCACAAACTCCGGCACGCGCCCCAGCGGCGATCCGCCTTGCTGCGTAATCTCAATCTGCTCCGGCAGCAGCACCGGCAGTTGATCGTCAGGCACCTGAACAAGCCCATCGCGCTCGCAGTGAATCATCGGGATCGGCGTGCCCCAGTACCTCTGCCGGCTCACGCCCCAATCCTTCAGGCGAAACGTCACCTTTGCCTCTCCAAAACCGCCGCGCACCGCAGCCTCCTCCAGCATTTTCTGCGCGTCGATGCAACTCCTCCCGTCGTACTCACCGGAGTTGATCAGCACACCATCTTCAGTGGTAAACGGCAACGGCCGCGCGTTCTCGGTCTCCTCGACAGGCCGGATCACTTCCACAATCGGCAATCCGTATTTCATCGCGAACTCAAAGTCGCGCTCATCGTGCGCCGGCACGCTCATAATAGCGCCCGTTCCGTAGTCCGCCAGGATGTAGTTGGCCACCCAGATAGGAACGCGCTCGCCATTGTATGGATTGATAGCGAAGCGCCCCGTGGGAACGCCGTGCTTCTCGATTGCGCCCAGGTCACCCGCCTCTCTTGCCAGCTTCTGCTGCTCAATCAGCTCGTCAACTTGCGCCTTCAACACCGGATCAACAGCCGTAAACGACGCCACCAGCGCATGCTCCGGCGCCAGTTGCACACTAGTCGCCCCAAAAATCGTATCCACCCGCGTAGTAAACACGCGTATGCGCGTCTTCTCTGACAACTGACAACTGACAACTGACAACTCGTCGGCTTTTTCCGCCAGGAAGAAATCCACCTCCGTCCCCTCGCTCCGCCCAATCCAGTTGCGCTGCATGGTCCGGACTTTTTCCGGCCATCCGTCAAGCTTGTCCAGACCCTCCAGCAATTCGTCGGCGTAAGCGGTAATGCGGAAGAACCACTGCACCAGGTCGCGCAGCTCCACCTGCGTGTCCTCGTGCCTCCAGCAGCGGCCATCGATCACCTGTTCGTTGGCCAGCACCGTGGCGCACTCCGGGCACCAGTTCACCTTGCTCTTTTTCCTGTAAGCCAGGCCCCGCTCGTACATGCGCAGAAAGAACCACTGGTTCCAGCGGTAGTAGTCGGGCAGGCACGTCGTCACTTCCGTAGCCCAGTCAAACCCCATGCCCAGGCGCTCAAACTGCCGCTTCATCGCCGCAATGTTCCTGAGCGTCCATTCGCGCGGAGGCGTATTGTTTTTGAGCGCCGCATTCTCGGCCGGCAGCCCAAAGGCATCCCAGCCCATCGGGTGCAGCACGTTGTAGCCGCGCATCCACATGTGCCGCGCCAGCGCATCCCCAATCGAGTAG
>JBEKZG010000566.1:0-3511 GCA_049510095.1 Occallatibacter sp. | reverse complement strand
GACCCAATAAAACCGGCTCCGCCCGTCACCAGAATCGGTGCATTCAAGAACATCTTCTCTTCCCTTCCGCGCCGGACTCTGGCTCCATAAGGCTTTTCCAAGCGAACCTCTTGCGCGCCCGCCTTTTAGAGAACGTTGATTGCGGCAGCGCCAAGCGCTGGTCCGCAAGCCGCGACCATTTCGTTCGACCTGCCGGCCACCGAAGTTTCAACAACTTACTCTGCACTTGGGAATAAACTGAGCGCGAGCTGCGACTAAAAGCAGCGCTGAGGTCGCGAAATGCCTCAATTTCATTGGCGGGTTCTATTCTCCTGCATCCTGCCGCTAACCCGCAACCACGCCTGATAATCTCCCCTGCGAACATCGAACGGCACAAATAGCTCACCAGAATACGCCCGCATTTCCGCGCGATTCCGGGATACGGGAACCAACTGCGTCAGCCAGCGTTCCGCTGGCGCCGGGTTGGACGCATAGACTTACGTATCGAATAGGAAACCGGATGCTGCGTTGCCGGTAGATATCACGGCAGTGGGCAAATCATCTCAACGCGCGCCAATCCGTCCGAGCACCGCGGGGATGGTCTTTAACAGGATCATCAAATCTCCTTCCAGGCTCCAGGTTTGAACATACTCCGCATCAAGCTTCGCCCGCTTCTCGTAATTGATGTGGCTCCGCCCTGAGACTTGCCACAGCCCGGACAAGCCCGGTGTCGATGTCTTATACACCGATATCAGCTTGCCGTACAAGACGGTCTCAGCCTCAACAATGGGGCGCGGGCCTATCAGTGACATATCTCCGAGAAGCACGTTGAAAAGCTGCGGTAGTTCGTCCAGGCTCCAGAGGCGAAGAAATCCACCCACTGCGGTAATCCGCGGATCCCGGAGATGCTTGTGCATTCTCCACTCCAATACTCGCGCACCCGTCTGCGCATCCGCAATGCGCGCCCGTTGCGCCGCATTCCTGTGCATTGAGCGGAATTTCCAGATTCTAAAAAGACGGCCATTCCGCCCGATCCGCTGTTCACGATAGAAGATCGGGCCCCTCGATGTTAAGAAAATTGCAGCCGCAATAATTAGCCCCGGGATCGCAAATCCCGTGATCATGAGCAAGGAGCAGGCGATGTCGATTGACCGCTTCACATACCGGTAGCGCCACGAGTCCACGGGCGCTTCACTGCTTAGCGAGTACTCTGACGAGTACATGCTTTCCGACACAG
The DNA here is from genome assembly GCA_049510095.1 of Occallatibacter sp. GTDB lineage: Bacteria > Acidobacteriota > Terriglobia > Terriglobales > Acidobacteriaceae > Telmatobacter. Next base: position 2,295 of record JBEKZG010000566.1, on the reverse strand, counting down.
CCGCGTCACCATCTTGCACGACAAGGGCACTCTCGTTCACAGCCTGATACTGCGTGCGTCTCACAGACCCTCCCATTGGAAGCTACGGTGATGAACGTTGACCTTCTATTACCAATTGAAACTCTGCTTGGGAAATCTCGCGCAATCAGGCGGCAATTCTCACTGCCTTCTTTGGAGTATACCTAGGATGCCGGATGAGCACCATCGGAAATCCCTTACGATTCAGTCAGAGAAGACGGAAAACTGCCACGGCAACTTAACATCCTTGGAAGAGAAATTCGAGCACTTGGCACACATTCATTGAACATCTCTTTCTTCTTGGTTGGCACTTTGCGCCGTTTAACGTTAACCGATGAGACAGGGAATTCGCTCAACTCGAAACATCCCTCTTGTCTGCCAGAAAGCAACAGTTCGACGTAGCGAACCATATAAGGTGATCAAAAGTATACAGTCAGGCACACCTTCGCGTGGTATCCGACCGATGAGCCTTACTGAAAATTGAACCGTCCCGAGACGTTCTGATCACCCTCAGATTCTACATCCTGCGCACCCTATCGGCAAGAAAATCCTCGGTCTGCAATTCTTTTCACTTCATATTAATTGGGATGTTTATTAGTAACGCAACAATGCTCTTGTTCCGCCAGTCCCGGACGCGCCTCCTCAACGCACACCAAAACCCCTCCAAAATACCTTCGGAAAATAGGACATACCTTGCCTGCTGACCTGCGAATTGGAAAATGAAAGTCTTTTCAGCCGTCAAGTAGATATGGGATTTCCGCTTTGCTTCTCGTCCGGGTCGGTTGAAAATTGGATTCAGTTTCTACTACGAACCTGCAAACTATGCGAGCTAAATCGATTAATTTAACTGAAAATTGAATCAGCCGGCCGTTGATTTACGCTCATATCCGCGGTCTTCGCTTCACCCTGTGAGGATACGTTTCGTCCAGGCAGGTCGATTACCCTGTTGCCAAACCGCGCATCACGTCGCCTGGGCTCAAGTCTTACTGGGCGAGAGAGCACAGTTATTCATTCTCCGATTGAATCCGCTTCAGATATACAAATATGGAAACAGGAAATTGTTAACTCACCGCAGCCAACCTGGTGACTCACATATGCACCGGCTTTGCGATTAGTGCATGTTCCGAGTTAGTCCAGAACTTGAGAGTAATCATTAACTGAGCTTGTTATAAGAAACTTCGGCGCTACCCTCAGCCCATAGGCGATTGGCGCCGGCCAACCTAGCGTCCTACTGGCTCACCCGTGGAAAGAAATCGAATTCCGGCGACCTTGTCTCCTGAAACCAGCGCATCTCTGAGACGTTCCGGATTCACGCTCAGCCGCCCATTCGCTTCACTGCGGCACGCCGCTGCGTCCAGCAGATGCAGCGCCGCCGCGGGCGTTGTCTCGGGCGCCAATCGAAAGATCCACGGAACATTGTTCGAAGTCAGCGACTTATCGCTGCTCAGCGCCAGCACCGGTATAAAGCACTTGAGCGCCAGTTGCTCCGCCAGGTGGCTCGCATCGCGGTCGAGTGCAATAATCGCCAGCGCCCGCTCGTCCATCAGCGCGTGAACCAGCTGCGTGGATGCCAAACCCCAATTCTGATCGCTGACCACCGGCACCAGCTTCCATGCCCGGCCCTCTGCCGCCATAACCGCCAGTTCCGCCGTCACCTCGGGCGACTCGGCAATTTCCGCCGCCTTCGGCCCAAACAGCACCACGCGCACCGGACCCGCCGGTACGTCTCCGCGATGCGGCCCCGCATACTGAACCCCATCCTCACCCACCCGCGCATAAGGCACTGGCTGAGTCCCCGCCGCCTGACTCACACCGGAAATCTCCTGCCGCGCAAGCGGCGTCTGCCCCACCGCAGGTGGCTCGCTGACTTGCTGCTTCTCCATCGTCGCAACACGGTAGCTGATCGCTCCGCTGTGCACCGTGCCCAGGTATAGCGGAGCCACGTTCTTCTGGTTCGGATCGAAGACCATGTGTCCCGTCACACCGTCGTATTCTTCGATATTCGCCAGCGCATCGTGAATCCGCGCGCGATTCAGACCCGCTTTGCAGATCGAATCCAGCAGCGCGTTCATCGAGTCATACGCCAGCGCTGCAAACTGCTCCGGCTTGTCGTGGAACCGGTCTTCAAATCGGCGATTGAAGTCCAGCCAGCGCGAGTCAGTGCGCGTGGGATCGTAGGGATACACCGCTTCAAAGCCCTCCGCCGCATCGCCCGCTTCGGTCAGCAGCGTTGGTCCCAACGTGCGATGCGCGCCAAAGACGCGCTGCTTCATCCCC
>JBEKZG010000565.1:0-3515 GCA_049510095.1 Occallatibacter sp. | reverse complement strand
CCCGGGGTACTGGGCCTATTCCAGTGACGAAGGAGACTACTACTGGGTACCAGGTGCGTGGGTGCCGGCCCCTTACGACGGCGCGTTATGGACACCCCCCTATTGGGGCTGGAAGAACGGCCAATACGGGTTTCATGACGGATACTGGGGCCAGACGGTAGGATTCTACGGCGGTGTGAATTATGGCTTCGGCTTCGGCGGCGTGGGGTTTGCGGGCGGTGAATGGCGCGGCGGATCTTTTGCCTACAACACTGCGGTCACACAGGTGAATGTGAACGTCATCCATGTGACATACGAGAACGCCGCGATCGTGCAAGCCGGTATTGTGGCCAATCCGAATCACGTTGCATTCAGCGGTGGTCCGGGAGGCATCCAGCACGCAGCCACTCCCACGGAGCAGGCGGCGGAGAAGCAGCCGCATACGGCTCCAACCTCGTTCCAGACGCAACACGCGACGGCTGCCAAGTCCGATAAGACCTCATTTGCGAAAGCCAATGGTGGGCATCCAGCGAACCTGGTAGCTGCAAAGCCGCTCGCCGAGCAAAGGGTAGCCGCGCCGGCCGTCGCGAAGACGCGGGCCCAGGCCCCGGCAAAGGCCCAGCCTGCGGCGAAGGTTGCACCGAAGGCTCAGGTTCAACCGCACGCGGCGCCCGCGGTTCATGCCGCGCCTGCGGTGGTTAGAACTGAAGCTCGGCCAACCGTCAATTCGGCTCCAAGAACTGCGGTCCAGCCGCACGCCGCGCCAGTAGCTCATGTCGCGCCCGTTGCACGCATCGCACCGGTACGGCACGCAGCTCCTGTGCAGCGTGCCGCGCCTGAGCAACATGCGGCGCTCGCGCCGAAAGCAGTTCCCAGAGAGGAGTCGAAACCCAGATAGGATCGCCGCCGCGGCTTCGGCCGCCATGTTTTCAGTCAATCTCAGCCACTGAATTGGAGAAGGTATTATGCCCATCGTGACTCTTGTTATCACGCTCGCCGTAGTCGGCATCTTGTTATGGCTTGTGAACCTCATCCCCATGCAGGGAACAATCAAAGGCATTTTGAATGCCGTTGTGGTGATCGCAGTGGTTGTGTGGATGCTCAACGCCCTCAATCTGATGCACTACGTGACCCAGCTCAAGATCGGGAGTTGAACAATGACTTTGCGGATGCCGCAGAGCCTAATTTAACCGGACGCGACCGGTACAAAGAAATGCGGCAGATACCTGCCTGCAGGAGAAACTGTGAATCCTAGAGTGATGTTAGCAATAGTAAGTGCCCTTAGTCTGGGCGCCTTTGTGAAGGCCAACGCACAGGCTACGGTTGTCGTCGAGCCTGGAGGCCAGATCATTGCTTATCGCGTCGTCGAGACCAGCCACACGGTTCAGGCCATCGACTACCAGCACCGCAGCGGAGCCACGGACGTGGACTTCGTCGGCACCAACTTGATGCCTGCGGCCGATGGCAAGGCCAGGGTCCACAGCAAGATCGGCACCATTAAAATCGATGCTGACTTCGGCAACCTGCAAACTCCAACAGCCTTCGGCGGCGAATACCTCACCTACGTACTGTGGGCGATTTCAACCGAGGGGCGCGCAGCCAACCTTGGAGAAGTGCTTGTACACAGCAATGAACGCAGCAGGATCACTGCAACTACGGACTTTCAGGCATTCGCATTGATCGTTACCGCGGAGCCTTACTACGCCGTGCGGCAGCCCAGCGATGTCGTCGTGCTTGAGAACGTGATTCGCGCCGACACAAAGGGCACCAGCGAAGCAGTGAATGCGAAATATGAGTTGATGGGGCGCGGCGGCTACCTGCCGACCGGCTACAAGTTCGACGCTGTGGTTCTGAGCGCCGATCTTCCCTTGGAATTCTACGAGGCGCGCAATGCACTGCGCATCGCTGAATCCGAAGGCGCGGCTAGATATGCAACCGAGAGCTACCAGCACGCGGTGCAGTTGATGAAGACCGCGGATGACTATGCGATAAGCAAGCATGAAGATAGAAAGCCCCTGATCGCAGCCGCACGAGAGGCAGTGCAGACTGCCGAAGATGCGCGTGAGATCGCGGTCAAGAGGATTGAAGAAGATCGTCTGGCTGCGGAGCGGGATGCATCGACCGAGGCACAGGCAAAATCGCAAGCACAAGCCGAAGATGCAAGGCGCCTGAAAGAACAGGCTGAGCGCGATGCGGCGAGTGCCCAGGCCGACTCAGCGAAGGCACAGGCGGACATGGCAGCGAACCAGGCCTCATCGGCGGCGGCAATCGCCGCGGCTCAGGCCGATGCCGACAAGTCACGCGGGATCGCCGAGCAAGCGCAGCAAAGCGCGCACCAGGCGGATAGCGACAAGGCGGCAATGCGTGCACAATTGTCAGAGCAGCTCAACAAGATTCTTGAGACCCGCGACAGCGCCCGTGGCCTCATCGTCAGCATGTCCGACGTGCTGTTCGATACCGGTAAGTTCTCTCTGAAGCCTGGGGCGCGGGAAAAGCTGGCCAAGGTTGCCGGAATCCTGATTGCTTATCCCAGCCTCAACATTGAAGTCGGCGGCTACACCGACAATGTGGGAGGCGACGATATGAATCAGACGCTGTCGGAGAATCGCGCCGGCGCAGTCCGCGATTACCTGGTGGGCTCGGGCGTATCTGGCAATTCGGTGACCGCAAAGGGCTTCGGCAACGCGTCACCGGTTGCGTCAAACGACAATGCCAGTGGCCGCCAGGAAAATCGCAGGGTGGAATTGGTCGTATCCGGCGATGCTATCGGGACTCCAGAGAATACAACAACAGGAAGTCTGCTCTAACTTACGCAATGGGCGCCGCGGCTTTGACAAAAGGGCGCGGCGCTCCAATGAGTTTGCGTGTAAGCTTGAGACAGCAGTTGGATTTTCGTTTCCTCGCCTTCAGCTCTCCACGCTTCGCTCCAGACGAGCACCGTTCAAGCAGGCAACCGAACGACTGGAGGGTCCATGATCCTTATCAAGAAGATCGACGTGGAGAAGCATTTTGCCGCCAAGCGAGCAATTCGCCGCGCTGGGGCTCTTTCCGTGAGCCGGCCGGTTGCTCCAACCGTTACGGAAGCCAGGACGATTGGCCCGACGACGAACGCTAAGAACTTCGCTGAGGACTTCTCCACTGAGCACTCTTCAAAAGGGCCTGCTTCTCCGTCTCAATAAGCCTTCGCGCTCGCCAGACAAAGAGTCATACCCCACCTGGTCGAGCCGAGCAAATGTGGCCTTTGAAGTGCCTGCATATAAGGCGCCTTCTGTTCGACAGCTTCTGGATTTGATTGTTAGGCCGGCGCCTCACTCTTGACGATGACTCCGCATGGAGACGGCATTCGCCGCGTCGATAAAAATGCGAAAGCAGGACCAGATGTCTCTCATTGAAACGAATCATCATAATGCCCCGGCCAGAAGCGTTCTGCCACATGCATCTTCGCCGATTGCGCCGAAAAGCAATAACCTGCCCTTGCCTACGCGCATCGCGTTCGTCGGGAATTATCTGCCGCGCCAGTGCGGCATTGCCACATT
>JBEKZG010000564.1:0-3427 GCA_049510095.1 Occallatibacter sp. | reverse complement strand
CGAGGGCCGCTTCATTGCCAACGATCTGTATCTCAATGCGGAAGCCGAAGGTCCCAGCCTGTTACTGATAACTGGCCCTAACATGGGCGGCAAGAGCACTTATCTTCGGCAGGCCGCGATGTTAGTCCTTCTTGCCCAGATGGGCTGCTTTGTGCCGGCGGCGAGTTTGCGCTTCGGCCTTGTGGACCGCATCTATACGCGCATCGGCGCCAGCGACAACGTGGCGCGGGGGCGTTCGACTTTCATGGTGGAAATGACAGAGACGGCGACGATACTGAATACGGCCACCAGCAAATCTTTAATCCTGCTCGATGAAATGGGCCGCGGAACCGCGACCTTCGATGGGCTGAGCCTTGCATGGGCGACGGTCGAATACCTGCACGCTGAAACCTGCGCGCGGACTCTCTTTGCCACTCACTATCATGAGCTCACTATGCTGGCCGAGAAGCTGCCCAGGGTGCGCAATCTGCGTGTCGGCGTGAAAGAAGCAGCGAGTGGCATTGTGTTTCTGCATACGATTGAGCCGGGCGCGGCGAGCAAGAGCTATGGAATTGAAGTAGCGCGGCTGGCGGGCTTGCCTGCTGTTGTGATCGAGCGCGCGAAACGCGTGCTCAAGCAGCATGAGAAGGCTGAGCGTCAGAGTGTTCAAGTGGAAACTGCGGAGCCGGTTCAGTTGACTATCTTCACTCCGTTGTCGCAGCGCATCGTGGACCGCATTGAAGCGACCGCCGTGAACTCGCTTACGCCTTTGCAGGCGCTTAATTTGCTGGAAGAGTTGCAACAAGAGTTGAAAGAAAAAGGATGACGACCAATTTACGCAGAGCAGCGGGAAGCCTGCTTGTGGTGGGGCTCGCGGGTACGGAACTGACCGGCCTGGAGCGCGCGTGGCTGAAGCTGGTGCGGCCCAGTGGCATCATCCTCTTCCGGCGTAACATTGCCGATGCTGCGCAAACCCGCGCCTTGCTGCATGAAGCTTCTGCATTGGGAGCGGTTCACGGCTTTCGCTGCGTCGATGTGGAAGGTGGCACCGTTGACCGGTTGAGGGATGCGCTTGCTCCCATGCCCTCAGCACAAGCGGTGGCGCGAGCGGCTCGCGTGCCGGGAAAAGCAGGGCTGGCCCGTGATCATGGCGAGCTGGTGGCGCGGGCTGTGCGGGCCTTCGGCTTCAATACAACGCTTGCACCCGTGCTCGATCTTGCATCGGAGGCCTCGGCGGCCGTGATGGGAACGAGGGTTGCGGATGCGACGGCGATAGGAGTAATTGAGTACGCGCGCGGCTTTCTGGCGGGGCTCGCGTCAGAAGATGTTATAGGCTGCGGCAAACACTTTCCGGGTCTTGGTGGCGGCGCGCTGGACTCGCATCTAGAGACACCGGAAATTCGACGAGGAGGCCGAGAGCTTTGGAATGAGGACCTGGTTCCTTATCGTGAACTGCGCGACGAGTTGCCAATGGTCATGGTGAATCACGCGGCTTATCCCAATACGCCGGGGAAGATGCGACCGGCCAGCGTGTCGTCTTACTGGATCGGGACAGTTCTGCGCAAACGCATCGGTTACCGCGGGATTATTTTCTCAGACGATTTAGAAATGGGTGGCATTCTGAAGTTCATGCCCATGGAAGAAGCCGCGGTCGAAGCGATTCGGGCAGGAACGGATTTGATCGAGATTTGCCATAGTCCGGAGTTGATTTTGCGAGCATACGAGGCGTTGATTTCCGAGGCCGAACGGTCGTCCAGTTTCAGGCGTCTGCTGGTTGAGCGGGCGGCGCGCATGGCTCGTGTGCGCGGGCGACTGTTCGCTGGCGGAGTTCCGAGGACACTTACGCCGAAACAATTCGAAGCTCTGCGGACGAGGATCATGCGCTTCGGCGAAACCGTAAAAGGCCTACAGGAGATGCAGCCGGCATGAGCGAAAAAAGCATGATCGTGGCCGGAGTGATGAGCGGAACTTCAGCCGATGGAATCGACGTGGCCCTGGTGCGGATTACGTCCGGCAAGCTGCGGCCGAAGCTTGCGCTGCTGGCGCATGAAGGATTCAAATATCCGGCGGTGCTGCGGCGCGCGGTGCTGGCGGCAATGAACGCCTCGTCGACTTCAACCGCGGAGCTGGGGCGGCTCAATTGGCGGCTCGGGTTAGCGTACACGGATGCCGTGCGCGAAACAATTTTGAAGCACCAGATAACACCCGAACTGGTGGGTTGTCACGGACAGACGCTTTATCATCGGGCGGAAGCAAAGGCCTACGCGGGGCGCAATTTTGCGTGCACATGGCAGGCTGGCGAAGCGGCGGTGATTGCCGGTGCTCTCAGGATTCCCGTGGTGTCGAATTTCAGGCCAGCGGATATGGCGGCGGGCGGGCAGGGCGCGCCGCTGGTTCCTCTGCTCGATTATGTGCTATTTGCCGATGCGAAACGCGGAAGGGTACTGCAAAACATCGGCGGCATTGCCAACCTGACGGCCATTCCCGCAGGGGCAGGGCAAGAGGGCGTGCTGGCATTCGATACCGGGCCGGGAAACATGGTGATGGATGCGTTGGCACAGGAGCTTTTTGGAAAGTCCTTCGATCGAAGTGGCAACCTTGCGGCGCAGGGAAATGTGATTGCGCCGGTGCTGACGAAGGTTTTGAAGCATCCTTACTTCGCGCTGAAGCCTCCACGAACCGCAGGGCGCGAGCAGTTTGGGCGTGAGTACGCCGCGAAATTCCTGGCACTGTGCAAGAAGCGCAGTAAGACGCCGGAAGATGCGCTGGCAACGGCGACGGCGCTTACCGCGGAGAGCATCGCGCAAAGCTATAAGCGGTTTGTGAAGGCGAAGATGAAAGGCGCGGTCGACTACATCGTGTCCGGCGGTGGAGCGCGCAATCGCACGCTGATGGCCATGCTGGCGCAACGGCTGGAACCGATGGGATGCGAACTCGCGGCGAGCGAAGAGTTTGGTTTGCCTGCGGAGGCAAAGGAGGCCGCTGCGTTTGCGTTGATGGCCTGGCGAACCTGGCATCATCGCGCGGGGAATGTGCCAGCGGCTACGGGCGCCACGCGGCCGGTGATTCTTGGGCAGGTTACGTATGCGTAGATTGCTGGCGCTGGCTGGACTGCTTGCGCTTGCCGGCTGCCGTTCTCAACCGAGGGACCCGCGCACGCTGGTTTTCCTGATCGAGAGCAGCCCTGCGAATCTCGATCCGCGCATCGGCACTGACGCTCAATCGCAGCGTATCGACGCGCTGCTCTTCGACGGGCTGGTGGCGCGCAATGCGAGCTTTCAATTCACTCCGGCGCTGGCTGAGCGCTGGGAACAGCCGAACCCGTTGACCCTGGTGTTTCATCTCCGTGCCGGCGTTCGCTTTCACGACGGACGCCCGCTCACGGCACGCGATGTGATGTGGACCATCGATTCCATTCGTTCGGGCGCGGTTATCTCGCCAAAGGCCG
>JBEKZG010000563.1:0-2546 GCA_049510095.1 Occallatibacter sp. | reverse complement strand
CTGCTGCGCACCAAGAGAATACCGACCTCTGTGCCAGCGACACGCCTCGATTGTAGGATGCCCAGCCTGCCACCGCGTTTCATGCCTCGCGGGTCGGCGATTACGCCGGTGCGAAACTAAAATGTTTATAAGGGGCCGGTCGGGGGAACTTGCCAGAGTCGATTTTGGTTTGGCAGGTGCGGCGAGACGACTCACACAGATTAGAGATCTTCTGCGCAAGGGATACTTTAGGCACGAGGTAAAAATAGGTACAGGGTGAATCGCCGTTCCCTTTGAACTGGTGAAACTATGCACCTCAAGGGTGACGACACCCAAGAACACCATACTAAGGCGAATCTGCAGACTTTCTATAAGGTGGAACGAGCGCCCACGCAGATCACGATCGGTGGCCTGTCGTTCACGTACTTCGCCTACTGGTCTCCGTCAGCAGAGTTGCATTGATATGTTTCACCTCACGCCTTGAATCAAGGTGCGCTTCTCTAGGTGGCAGCAGGCGTGTCGAATTCAGGATGAAAGCCAGTTCGGACGCAACATGAATAAACGCCGCCAGTAGCGGGTTGAGCAGCCCTACCGAAGCCATGCCCATACCGACGGTGTCGACGATCAGTGTGCCGTAGAAGTTTTGGAAAATGATGGCCCGGCATCTTCGTGCAGTGCGAACCGTCTCTACGAATTTCTCAAGATCGTTTCCAATCAGGACAACATCCGCGCTTTCGCGAGCAACATCCGTTCCGCTTCCCATGGCTACACCGACCGTGGCCTTGCTCAGAGCTGGAGCATCATTGATGCCGTCGCCTAACATGGCAACGGTTCGGCCACGCCTTGTGTGAGCCTCGACCTCAATGGCTTTCTGCTCGGGTAATAGGTCTGAATGGAAGTGAATGATTCCCATCTGATCCGCAACCGCCTCAGCAGCGGCCTCGGAGTCGCCGGTTAGCAGAATCACGCGGATCTTCATGGCTTCGAGCGCCTTGACTGCTGCTGCCGCGCTCGACCGTATTTTGTCCTCGATCGAGATGGAACCGTAGTAACGATCTCCGACGGACACCAGAACCGACATTCCGCGAAAGGCCTCAATCTTGTTGGGCAGTTCAATCCCGAGTGACAAGAGATGGGCGCGATTGCCCAGTGCGATTCGCTCGTCCTGCACCTGGGCCACAATACCGCGGCCCACGACATAGCGAAATGTGCTCGGTTGAGAAATGGGTAAGTTCTGTTCTCCGGCGTAACGAACGATGGCACGGCCCAACGGATGTTCGGACCCATGCTCCGCGCTTGCCGCCGCCTGAAGAAGCATGTGCTCCGATATGCCGGGCTCCGGCTTGACGTTAGCAACCGACGGCGTGCCGAAGGTGATCGTTCCAGTCTTGTCCAGGAACACCGTGTCCACGCGGCCCAACGCCTCAAGGTAGATTCCGCCCTTGATGATCGAACCTTGCCGCGCCGCTCGTCCAATTGCTCCCAATACCGCGAGAGGAGTACCGGCGGCGATCCCGCAAGCTCCCGCAACGATGATCACGGAGATTGTAGAACGGATGTTGTGCGTCAGCAGAAATGTGAGCAGCGCAGCACCGAGGGCGAAGTAAACAAGGTATCCCGCGAGCCGGTCGGCAGTCTTTTGAATTGGAGCGCGCGAGTGCTCCGCGCGCTCAACCGCTTCGATGATCTTGCCGAAGGCTGTATCTTTCCCCAGACGATCGGCGCGGACGTGGAGGACACCGGCTTGGTTGATGGTGCCGGCATAGACTTCGCTTCCCGGCGTCTTCTCGCTAGGCATCGGTTCGCCGGTAATTGTAGCTTGTTCCACGAACGAGTGACCGTTGACAACCTGGCCATCGACTGGGATTCGGCTACCGGGTCGACTGAGGACAATCTCGCCCGGAAGGATCGTCTGTGTCGGCACCTCAAAGGTCTGGCCATCCCTCAGCACGCTGGCAGTCTGCGGAAGAAAGTCCAGCATGTCTTGAATGGCGCGCCGGCCGCGGCCTACCGTTAGGCCCTCCAGAATTTCGGCACCCAGCACAAAAGCGATGATCACCAGCGCGGTAAAGAACTCGCCGATGGCCAGCGCGGAGACCAACGCAATGGTCATCGAGAGTTCCATCGTCATGCGGCGCTCGATGATGTTCCCCAGCGCTTCCTTAAAAATGGGATAGCCGCCGATGAGCGCAGCCGCCAGTCCAATCACACTTACTCTGTGAAACGGCTCCCAGAGATGAAACCACACCGATCCGGCTGCAAGCACCACAAAAGCAACCCGCAGCACTTCAGGAAGCTCAATGCCATGTTCATGCTCACGCTTATCCACTGGCTGGCAGCAGGATGCGGTTGCAGGATGTGAATCGATGCCGGCCTTTTGCGATTCGTAGCGATCTGTGCGTGTCCCACTCTGCCCCGTAACGAACATAGTCGCCTCCGCCACGTCTGGGAATACCTAGTTGAAATACCGCTTGACCACAGCCATCAGTTCATCTGCCGCCTCAATCTGAGACTGAAGCGTTTTTTGGCCTGGCGCTAGAACGTGAAACTTCAGATGGCCCTCGATC
>JBEKZG010000562.1:0-2528 GCA_049510095.1 Occallatibacter sp. | reverse complement strand
CTGCCAATGTTTTCGCGGTTTGCAGCATATGACGTTCCATCTCTGTTAACTCTCCTGATTCGGCGCAACGTGCTGATTCGACAAATCTTGAAAGTTTGTAACACTGTAGTACTAGTAAACTTGACCTTCTGAAAACCCCCACTTTTCGCTGCAAAACGTTCCAAAACACGCCCGTTTTAGATCGCTTCCGCACGGTTCTGAGTTTCAAAACAACATCTTGATCCGGGAAACCAACTTCGGGCGCGGTCCGGGCAGTGCACGCCGATTGATTAACACCCACTTTTCCGCAAACCCCATTCCCACCCACGCGCAGTACAATTCATTGCTGATGACCTCCAAACTCGAAACCGCGCCCGCACCCACCGCCCACTCCAAGTCCGCCGGCCCCATCACCATTGCCATCGACATCGGCGGCTCCGGCCTCAAGGCCATCCTCCTCGACGCTAAAGGCCATCCCGTCAGCGAGCGCCAGCGCATCGTCACGCCCGACGTCCCCACTCCCGATGCCGTCCTCAAGGGCCTCGACGAGTTGCGCAAGCTCCTGGCCGCCTTCGATCGCATCTCCGTCGGATTTCCCGGCGTCGTCAAGCATGGCTGCACCTGGGGTGCTTTCAACCTGCATCCGCTCTGGGCAGCCGGCTTCCCGCTCCAGGCCGAGCTTGAAAAGCGCTGGAAGAAGCCCGCGCGTGTCGGCAACGACGCCGACGTCGCCGGCTACGGCGCCATCAAGGGCCACGGCGTCGAACTCGTCCTCACCCTCGGCACCGGCATGGGCGCTGCCCTCTTCACCAACGGCCATCTCTGCCCCGGCCTCGAGCTCGCCCATCACATCTGGCGCAAAAAAGGCATGACCTACGAGGACTACCTCGGCCGCCGTGGCCTCGACAAGCACGGCAAGAAGGAGTGGAACAAGCTCCTCCAGGAAGCCATAAAGTCTACGGAACAACTCTTCAACTGGGACCACCTCTACATCGGCGGCGGCAACACCAAGAAAATCGACTTCCTCCCGCCCAAAAACGTAGAAATCGTCTCCAACGAAACCGGCCTCCTAGGCGGCGTCTACCTCTGGAAAGACCAGGGCTGAGGCTTTCGGTCCGATATCGAATAAAAATAACTCGCGAAACAACCAAGGAATCGACCCAGCGCGTAGCGCAGCGCTGGTAGCGCATCTGCTTTGGGAACAGATGGAGTGCCCAAAATAACCAGCGCAAAATCAACAACTTGAGGGATGTGCATATCGTGATTTGTTGAGTTTGGTAGATTTGTAGACTTCAAATTCGACTGCAGCGCTCGCTCCGCCCTTGTTTTCAATCGCTTGCAAGCAGGTTCCGTGATCTGCTCTAAACACAGATGGAGCCACCGATAGGTCTTCCTCATCACTCTGAAACCACCTCGGAAACAACGCCGTCCAATGGTGCCTCGCCTTTCACTAGATCGTATTGCAAATGGACGGATTCCGGGTGCAGGTCAGTAGGCGAGGTGTTTCCGTTAGATAAACCGACGCCTCCGGTGAAGTAGTAAGTCGTTCCATCTTTATCCAATACATAGAAGGTTTCGGTCACCGGGTTAAGGCCGGCAAGGTCGTTGACGGCGGTATTGGGGTCGGAGCTGTACGGACTGAATGGCATCGATCCCAGAGCCGATCTTATGACTTGCATTTTCCAAATACATCCGTTTTTCCAAGCTGTCCAGTGTGATGCTATTAGGAGGGACGAACCCAAGATCTCGAAAAGATACAGGTTCAATTAGCCCGAAAAAATCTCCCGTGTGCGACAGGCGCTCAACGGCAAGCCGACAGACTGGATAATCGCCGTCATAAAACAACCGCAGCCGCATTGCTTGCAATGCCCAGTGAGATAAGGTAACCATTTGTGTGATTGTCAATATTCGATCCGTGCGAATCGATCTTCGCGGGATTGGTCACGCGTGAACCAACCGGGAGCTGTGTACCGGGTTCCTCTCGTCACTGCGCGAACGCCGTGCCACTCCTCCCCTTTAAAAAAGACGATCGATCCTTGCACTGGCTTGTACTCGAATCCGTTACGGTCCGGAAAATAGATCTCGCCCCCATCGAAGTCGCTGTTGAGATAAATAATGGACGCCCATTCCCGCCACGGCGTTCCGTGCGGACTGCCGTCCGGGTGCCGGTCGTCTTGGTGGGGCGGCATCTCTTGTCCCGTCCAACGTACCACTTGAATCGTGTCCGAATAAAGCGGGCAATTTTCGTGAGCGGAGAGCAATACCGTCGCACGCCGCCGCCACGCCTGAAGAATTCGTCTGGTCTCGTTTTCCGAGTCAGGAAAACTGTTAATCCAGAGAACCCTGTGATTCCAGAATCGATTGGAGGTTCGATGGCTGTGCGTCGCGCGGCAACGCTCATAGGCATCGATAACGATTTGGCATTCTTCGATCTGAGCGAAGCCGTGGATCTCTTGCACCTTTTATGATCACCTCCAAGGGCCATCTGACTTATGCTTTGCGGGCATCAATAGGCTCTTTGAGTCGGAGCTTCATCGTGTGTTCAGCCT
>JBEKZG010000561.1:0-2524 GCA_049510095.1 Occallatibacter sp. | reverse complement strand
TCATCCAGGACCGCGCATGCCCGCCCGTGTACTTGAACATCGGTGAGTTGAAGCATGTCTACACCATGAAGCGTAAGGTACCCGCGTCCAAATCGGCTGTAGCCACGCCAATTCCGGCTGCGGTGGACTCGGCCAGCGCTCCAGACGAAGGTTCAAAATGACCATGATCGAATGCATTCCGCAGATGTTAGGAACGACGGAGGCCTGGGTAGATAAAGGCGGCGTCCATTGGCTCGCAACCAGAGGGCTGAATGTGCGGCAGGTTGCAGCGATGATGAACTCAATCCATGCCCGATTTGTGACCATCACCGCGGTTGAGTTATCAGGCGGGCAGGGGATTCGCCTTGAGTATCACTGGGACCTCGACGGAGAGTTGCTCGGATTTTCTTTTCAGGTTTCGGGTCATTCAATTGAGAGCATCTACGATCTTTGCGAGGCCGTGGATTGGATTGAGCGCGAAGTACACGAAGGCTTCGCCGTAGACTTTCTGGGACGCGAGTACGAGCCGCTTCTGTTGCGTGCAGGAGACAAGCTGGGAGTAAACCTGCATGAGGTGGTCCAATGAGCTACAAAATCCCAATGGGCCCCTATCATCCCGCATTGGAAGAGCCTTACAAACTGGACATGTTCTGTGATGGAGAGACCGTTTCCGACGCCAAGCTCCATATCGGTTTCAACTTTCGCGGCATAGAACATCTGGCAGAAACGCGCAATTACATTCAGGTAATCGCGCTGATGGAGCGTGTCTGCGGCATCTGCTCCAACATCCACACGCTCACTCTTTGCCAGGCGATGGAGAAGTTAACCGGTCTCACTCCGCCTCCGCGAGCGCTCTATATTCGTGTCGTCATGGCGGAGTTGGAGCGGCTGCACTCACACGTGCTTTGGGCCGGCATCGCCGCCAAGCTCATGGGGTTCAAGACCATGTTCATGAGCTGTTTTGCGCTGCGTGAGAAAGTCATGGAGGTGCTCCAGGACATCTCGGGAAATCGCGTCAACTATTCAATGAACTGTATCGGCGGGGTCAATCGCGACATCACCGATCCTCAGGCAATCCTGACCGCGGTAGAGCAGCTGGAACGCGAAATGGTCCGAACCATCATTCCAATATTTACGACCAGCACAACAGCCCGATCGCGTTGCGCAGGCATAGGGATTCTTTCCCATGAAAAGGCGGTCTCGTGTGGAGTGGTGGGCCCAACAGCAAGAGCTTCAGGCGTTTCTCAGGATCTTCGCCGCGCCGCCCCTTACGCCGCTTACTCCGATTTCGAATTCAACGTGCCGGTCGAGACGGCTGGAGACGTTCGAGCAAGGCTGCTGGTGCGAGCGCTTGAGATCATGGAGAGCTGCCGTATTCTTCGACAGGCCCTGACCAAAATGCCGCCGGGAGATTGGCGCGGCGGAGACAGAAAGGTAGTCTTTGCCACCGGAACGGCGCTCAGCCGCGTAGAAGCACCGCGCGGAGAAGTTGTGTACAGCGTCTCCTGGAAGGAGAACTCCAGAAATCCCGCCAGGGTCCATGTGCGCACGCCGACATTTCAAAACATGCCGGCCATCCGCTGGATGGTCATGGGAGCGCGGCTTGCCGACACCCCCCTCATCCAGGCGTCCATCGACCCATGCTACTCGTGCACCGACAGGTAGACCATGGCTGCCGCAACATCCGTGGCTTATTGAAAGTCAGAGATAAAGGCGTAAACTGTTGATTTTAATTGTCTTGACGGCCAGATTTGAACTGCCGAAGGCTCGACTTCGCCTCGCCCTCGCAGGCCTGACGGGTGCGCTTCCGCTACGCTGCAGCGCCGGTTGGGGTGCTTCGTGGGTCGGCAGTTTGAATACAGTGCTGCCTCGAAGGGCGGAAGGCGAGACGGAAAATTAATGGTCGGGACGGGCAGATTTGAACTGCCGACCCCTCGCACCCCAAGCGAGTGCTCTACCAGGCTGAGCCACGTCCCGACACAATGGAGCCGGTTCGCTGAGGGGCGAACCGGCTTTTTGGGGTCTTGATTAGTCTACACCAGTTGGACCGTGTCGCAGTCGAGGACGGGGTCTTTGTCGGGGCGGCGGGAAAACGGGTACACTGGCGGCCACATGCGAATTAACGCCGAAACAACCACGCTCAGATTCAGGTATTGGCCGGTTAGGCGCCGGGCCTTGGCTGTCTCCTTCTTCACGCTAACGTTGTGCTGGATGGTGCTGGTGGCGATAGTGCCGACGGGGTGGGCGCAGGGCCCGGGACTGACCGCAGGGCAACAGCACTTATTGATCTACGCGATTGATGTGGAGGGAGGGCAGTCTACGCTGCTGGTTTCGCCTTCGGGCGCGTCGCTGCTGGTGGATACGGGCTGGCCGGGCAACGATGGAAGAGACGCCGAACGCATCCAGGCAGCCATGAAGGACGCGGGGATTACGCGGATTGATCACGTGCTGATTACGCACTTTCACACGGACCACGTAGGCGGTGTTCCGGAGCTGGTGAAGCATGTGCAGGTGGGGGAGTTTCTGGATCACGGGGTGAACCGCG
>JBEKZG010000560.1:0-2514 GCA_049510095.1 Occallatibacter sp. | reverse complement strand
CTCTCCTTCCCGACGACGAAACGGCGATTGCCGAACGGCTCACGGAATGGAGCATTCAGGGCGCATCTCTCGTTCTCACAGTGGGAGGAACCGGGTTGAGTCCGCGCGACCGCACTCCCGAAGCCACGCGGCGGGTCATTGAACGCGAAGCGCCCGGCCTTGCCGAAGCTATGCGCTTTCTCGGTGCGGAGCACAATCGGTTCGCATGGCTTTCGAGAGGAGTGGCGGGTTTGAAAAGGAGCACACTCATCCTGAACCTGCCCGGCAGCCTGCGTGGCGCGGAACAGAGCTTTGCCTCCATTCTTGAGCTTGTGAAGCACGGCCTTGAAGTTGCGCGTGGCGGCCAGACTCATCCTGCAGATTGATGCGTTGAATCGCTTCTCTTGAGATGCAGCCGGTCTATCGCACTTTCCTGAATCGCCAGGAAATTGACCCGCCCACAAACGAGACCATGCGAATTCCGACCGGCCACTCGATACCGAATTGTCTGCCATCGGTGCCGTATACTCCGCCAACTCCGTCTGGTGCGCCATATACGTTTCCTCCGCAATCGAAGTTGTTATAGGCGCCACCAGGTCCCGAGCCCGTCAAGCAATATGGAATCCCATCTCCCACCTTCCACGGCTGACCAGGGTTTGTGGCTAAGGATGCGATAGTCTCGGTGGTCTGGCCGGTGTAGCCGCGGGCGATCATGCTGTTGGCGCCTACTTCCAGGCGCCCGTCGAGGAACGTACGCACCAGCGCAAGCCGCGTTTCTCCCACAGGAATGGATTCGAGTTGTCTCCAACCGTTCTGGGCGTTGGCTGCGTCGAGAATCTTGTGGCCCACATATTCGTACTCGCCGCGGAAGTGCAGACCCAGAGGCAGCTTGTCCAGCGTGGTCAGGAAGTCGAACAGTGTACGCGGACACTCCACCGTGGGATTCCAGCCGGAATTGGTGGTCCATCCCGGATCGGAAGTCCACTCGTTCAACACCTCCGCATTGGCCTTGGAGAAGACCGCTTGCACACTTCCATAGCCGCTGAATTGATGGTGAACGCTGGCCGTCAGAAAACTGAGTCTTCCCGGACCCAGGTCAAAGGGCGTCCCGTTGTCGGGATCGATTTTGCCCGTTTGCTCGGTGGTGGTCGTATGGGCCATGGTTATGCGCACATCGGTCGCGTTGAACTCCTTTTCCAGCACCAATTGCAGAGAGTGGGAGCGCTCGAAAGGCGAAGGCATTTGCGGTGCGGCAGACCCTTGGAGGGAGATCCGCGGGTCTTGGGTAAAGAAGGCCTGTCCCATGCTGAACGAAGCGGAAGGCAACCAGCGGGCAGACCCGGTTCCCGGCGTCCAGGCCAGCGTGGCCTTGGGGGCCAGGAAGGTGCCCCACATGTCGAACGAATCGGAGGGAACCATCTTGTTGTCGTTCTTCAACTCAATCCTGTCGGGCCGCAGGCCGGCGTAGAAGCGCACATGCTTTCCCAGATCGCCATGTACGGCCGCGTAAGGGGTCAGATCGCGGAGGTTGATGTTGCCGGCCAATACTTTGGTAAAGGTACCGTAGACATCCACATCGTTGCAGGGAGATCCATTGATTCCTCCATAGTGGTCCAGGTCGTCGTTGTGAATGTCGTCCTTGTGGTAGTCGAGGCCAGTCATGCCCTGCAGCCCCACACCTTTCAGAGAAGCCGTGAACGTGTGGGTTTCTCGCAGTTGAAATCCTTCCGCGAAGCGAAACTCGCTCTGCCGGATCAGGCCTTCGCCGAAGTTGGAGAAGAGCGCCAGATTATAAGTGCGGAAGAACCCCGAGAAGGCCACTTCATCCTTGCTGTCGAGCTTCCAGCGATCGTCCGCGGCCAGCAGAGCGGTGTGCGTCTGGTCCTTCTGGCGCTCATCGAGGGAGTCGTTCAATCCCTCGCCAAATCCGATGGGAACCAGGTTCCCCTCATGCGAGACGCCGTAATAGAGAATGCCGTAGAGCGTGATCTCGTGGTTGCCCGTTTCGATGACGCGCTGCGCGTTCAGCTTCTCCATCTTCCGGTGCTCCATATCCTTCATCAGGCCATTGCCGTAGTTGGTCTCAAGAGCCACCCAATCCCGTTTAGCCGGATTCCTGGGCGCGAATCCCGCTGTCATATCGATGTCGCGATAGTCGCCGGTGAGGGTGACAAAGTTCGTCATCTGCTGCCGTGGCATGTAGGTCGCCGCCAGGTTGAGGGCGTGATTTCCTTCGAGCACGTTGAAGGCGCCGCCGTCGGTGGTTACGCCGGCAAGCGCGCCGGAAACGTAGATATTCGGGTCGGAGTAGCCGTTGCCGTGCGCGTTGGCCGAGAGGTTGTTGGCCGCCAGGTAGCCGCCCACCGCAATGTATTGCGCGATCGGTTCGCCGTGGTCGGCCATCACACCGGGAGCAAAGTACTGCGGCGCCTTGATGCCGCCGGCAGCGGTCTCGATGGGCAGGCCAGGAATCGAGATGGGCGCGCCCGGCCGTCCGGGATTGGCGTCCAACAACTGCTCCCGCACCAGAACTTT
>JBEKZG010000056.1:0-11381 GCA_049510095.1 Occallatibacter sp. | reverse complement strand
GGAAAACGATGAGATGGGCGATGAGCGCGACAGCGATGGCCGCGCCCATGATGGCCATGGACCACAACAAATTACGCCAGCTTTGTATGAAGAATTCGATCATCTCACACCTTTTGGACTTGGATGCGCAGATGTAGCAGCGAGTCAGCAAGTCAGCGAGTTCGCTTGTCAGCGGGCGGGGTAGCTGGAGGTGGCGGAATTAGTGGGTGTTGTTGGGGTAGGACTGCTTGCCTGCTACCCAGGTTTCCCGGACCTGGGTGTGAAGGATGGCCTTTGGCGGGATTGTGTATAGGTCGCGGTCTACGAGGATGAAGTCGGCTTCGTACCCTGGAGCGAGGTTGCCTTTGTGCTTCTCGGCAAACTCGGCGTAGGCGGAGCCCTGGGTGTAGGCGTAGAGGGCCTGGCCGCGGGTGATCTTGTTTTCAGGGAAATAAGTTTTGGTTCCAGCTTCATTCATGCGGGTTACGGCGGCGTAGAGGCCGCGGAAGGGTGTGATGGGCTCGACTGGGTAGTCGGTGCCGAAGGCCAGTGGGACACCGGCGTCGAGGAAGGCCTTCCATGCGTAGGAATAGGCGGCGCGCTGGGGCCCGAGACGGGATTCGGCCCAGTTCATGTCCGTGAGCAGATGACAGGGCTGCATGGAGGCGATGACGCCGAGGGCTTTGAAGCGCGGGATGTCGGCGGGATCGACGACCTGGGCGTGCTCGATGCGGTTGCGCGGACCTATGCGCGCCATCCCCGGAGAGAGAACAAGGTTCGGCGGTTTTGAGGCCGCGGAATCGCCGGAGGCTGCGGATGTGCCCGGGCAGGGCAGCTTCTCGTCCCAAATCTCATAGGGTTGGCCGGCGGGACGGCAAAGACTTCCGGTGATGTTCTTCAACTGCTGGAGATCCTCCACATGGAAGTGATCGAGCTCCGCCTGCTCGAAAGCATCGAGGGCCATGGAGGTGGCCTTGTCGCCAATGGCGTGGAAGCCGAGCTGAAAGCCGGCCTGCTGGCGCTCGATGGCCATCTTGTTGAGTTGAGCCTGGGTGTATTGGGGAAGTCCGGTGTTGGCGGGGTCGTCAGAGTAGGGGGCTTTGAGGGCGGCGGTGCGGGAGCCGAGAGAGCCATCCATGAAACCCTTGAGGAAGCCGGTGTGGAGCATGGGGTCGTTGATGTCGTGGTGATTGCGCATTCTGAGTAACTCGGGGAGCGGGGCTTTGAAGGGGAGCCACTCGGTGATGCGGAGGTTTAGCTTGCCTTCCTTTTCGAGTTCCTCGTAGACGAGAAAGTCGTCCCAGTCGCTGAAGTCCTGGACGCTTGTGACGCCGTGGGCGAGGGCGTCGGCGATGGCGAGTCGGTCACCTCGAAGGCGGTCGTCGTGGCTTGGGGCTGGGATGACTTTGTCGATCAGGTCCTGGGCCGATTCGCGAAGGATGCCGGTGGGCTCGCCGCTGGCGTCTAGATCGATGGCTCCGCCTTGAGGTGGGACCGTCTTGCCGGTGATGCCGGCGGCGGCGAGAGCGGCGGAGTTGGCGATGGCGATGTGGCCGTCGATGCGGGAGAGGAAGGTGGGGTGGTCTCCGGTGACTTTGTCGAGGTCCTGGCGGGTGGGGAGAGTTTTGCTTACCCAGAGAGTGTGGTCCCAATTGCCGCCGGTGAGCCAGTGGCCGTGGGGTGCGCTGTTGGCGAAGGTTTGGATTTTGGCCAGCATATCAGCGAGAGATTGGACGCCGGTTAGGTCGACGTTGAGCTTGGTGCGGCCGGCGCTGCCCAGGTGGACGTGGGCGTCGTTGATGCCGGGGAAGATGCAGGTGCTGGTGTTTTTGAGATTGCGGAGGGTAGTTTTGGGGCCGGCGAGGCGGGTGATGGCTTCGGTTGTTCCGACGGCTAGGACTTTTCCTCCTCCGATGGCCATGGCCTGAACGGTTTCTGGCTTGTCGTCGGCGAAACCTGTGCCGGTGTAGATGGTGGCGTTGAAGAAGATGATGTCGGGAACGGAGGAAACTTTGGCGGGTGCAGGCTGGGCGGCTGCTGTCTGCGCGGGGCAGAATGGCCCCACAGCCAGCAATGCAACGAGAATGGGAGAAGAAAAGCGCATGGGCGGAGTTTAACAGAGGCCGTGCTATTGCTCGGCGGCCCATTCGAGCATGGTTAGGGTCAGAAGCAGGACGCGCCGGAGGCCTGTTTCGCGGCCTTTGGCGGAGTACCACTCGGCCTGGGTGTGCGCGCCGCCTCCTTCGCCGCCGGCTCCCATGGACAGAGACGGGATGCCGAGGGAGAGTGGAATGTTGGCGTCTGTGGAGCCGAGGCGGAGGTCGGTGCGGAGGCCTAGATGGCGGTCGACGGCGCGTAAGGCTTCGAGCAACGGGGAGTCGGTGGGAAGGTGCGCCGCGGGACGGTCGCCAATTTTGGTGATGGAGAAGGATAGGGGACGCTGGTTTTTGGGGGGAGTGGGCTTTGCGGTGCGGTTCGATCGCTCGACGGCATCTTCGACGGCGCGGTGCAGGGCGACCTCAAGGCGGAGGAGCTGCTCAGGGCTGGTGGAGCGGAAGTCAGTGGAGGCCTCGACGGACTCGGGGATGGAGTTGACGCTCGTGCCGCCGTGAATGGTGCCGATGTTGAAGGTGGTTCGTGGTTCTTCAGGGAGGGGGGTCTGGGCGAGGACCGACATAGCTGAGGCGAGGGCGGTGATGGGGTTGGGGGTTCCGGCGTCGGTAAAACTGTGACCGCCCGGGCCGGCTAGAGTAACGCGGTAACGGCGGCTGCCGAGGGCCTGGGTGACGGCGGAATCGGCGCCGGCGCCGTCGAGGACGATGTGGGCGGCGATACGGCCGGCAAGATCGCGCTGGTTGTAGAGGTGACGAACGCCGCGGAGGTCGCCCTCGCCTTCCTCGCCGACGTTGCCGAGAAAGATGAGAGGAGCGGGGAGTTCGATATTTGAGGTGATGAGGGCGTGGGTTATGGCTAGCATTCCGGCGACGCCTGCTGCATTGTCACAGGAACCCGGAGCCTCAAGCCGGTCACCGTTGAGGACCGGATTCAGACGAGTGCCGATGGGGAAAACAGTATCAATATGCGCCGAGAGCACGACGACCGGGCCGGTGCTTTCCGGGGGAAGATGGCGAGCGGGGAGGGTGCCGAAGACGTTGCCGATGGCGTCGGTGTGGACCTGGGCGAGTCCGGCCTCGGCGAAGCGGGCGGCCAGCCATGCGGAACGAGCGTCTTCTCCGAAGGGAGGAGCGGGAATGGCTACGAGATCCATCTGCCAGTCCATGATGGTTTTGGGGTTGCCGTGGAGCCAGGCGAAGGCGGCGTGGACGGAGCGCTGTGCGGCGAGGGTGGTGACGCGGGAGAAGGCCGAGCTGCGGGAAACGGTGGACATGGGATGGTTCAAGGGTAGCAAAGGGCAGGGAATAGAGTGGCGCGTGGGTCTTGTCAGGCTAATTGACTGCCGGTGAGGCGTCGCATCATTAGAGCTTGAAGGTTCCTACGTCCGTCGGCAATAAGGTGGATTACGACCTCATTTCGCCCAACTTCGTAGATCACTCGATAGGGCTTGAAGAAGACCTGTCGATAATCCCCTTCCATTTCTCGGGGGAGTTCCCTGGGGCGTGAACCCCGATGTGGAAAGGCGGCGATGCTATCCGCCGCCTCGTTCAGGCGATCCAGTACGTGATCGGCATTTTCGAGGGAGTCATGTTCTGCGATCCACTCGTGAATCTCTTCGAGATCGCGCCAACCGGCGCTCGTGATTCGTATCGGGTAGATCATTGTCCGGCGGACACGGTTGCCGATACCGGATCAGGTGCATTCTCGTCTCTTGATTCTGCGCCTGATCGCCTACCGCGAATCTTGCCGATGACTTCAGAGAGCGGGTAGGTCTTGCCTGCCTCGATTTCCTTTTGGCCAATGGCCAGAATCCTAAGCAACGCCATAGTCTCCTGGGACTCCTCGTATGAGTGAACGTCCACAAGCACAGCGCGGGCCTCGCCGTTCTGGGTGATGATGATTGGCTCGCGCTCCTCGGTAATCCTGTCGAGGAGTTCGGCGGCGTGGGCTTTTACGTAGCTGATGGGCTTGATTTGTGTGGAATAGCGCATTTTGCCTCCAGCGGTTCTTTAATGGTCTGATTATACGCCTTATTCGGTCCGAATTAGGACTCTATTAGGTCTTTAATTCGAACTCTTGCTGGTTGTATTCGACGGAGTGGAGGAACAGGCCCTGGGCTGGGGCGGTGGGGCCGGCGGCGGAACGGTTGCGGGCGGAGAGGATTTGTGGGATGTCATCAGCTTGTGTTCGGCCCCGGCCAATGTCTAGCATGGTGCCTACGAGGTTGCGGACCATGTGATGGAGGAAGCCATTGCCGCGGACACGATAGACGAGAAGTGGACCGGCTTCCGACTGGCGCTCTTCCCAGGTGGAGGAAAAAATTGTGCGGATGGTTAGGGGCTGTGGCGGCTTGACTTGAAAACCTTCGCGTGGGAGCGGGCGCGGGTCGGACTGGGAGTTGGGGTCCGCATCGGGATCGAAGCCGCGGGCGGCCAGGTCGGGATCGGTGGCAGCAAAGCTCAGGAAGTCATGCTTGCCTTCAAAGAGTCGGGCTGACTTTTGCAGGGCGACCACGTCCATTGGCCACGGGCAGGTGTGGACATAGCGAGCCAGAGTTGGGGGACAGATTGGGTCGCGGAAGATGCGGTATTCGTATGTTTTGGCGACGGCCGAGTGGCGGGCATGGAAGGTATTTGGGACGGTTCCGGCTTCTACGATCCGAATGGCTGGAGGAAGGGTTCTGTTGAGGGCGCGCTGGAGGTTTTCCGGGGGAATGGGGGCCTGGAGGACAAAACTCGCCACTTGGCCTAGGGCGTGGACGCCGGCGTCGGTTCTTCCGGAACCTTGCGGAAGCGGGGACTCGCCGGTAACGCGGCCGAGAGCGGCCTGGAGTTCGGCTTGGATGGTGGGCTGTCCGGGCTGAATCTGCCAGCCGTGAAAATCGGCGCCGTCGTAGGCCAGGATGAGTTTCCAGGTCTGGAGGAACCTGCCGGTTTCGTTCGAGTCAGTCAATGGAATCCATTTTCTAACAGGGTACCGGACGGCGGTATGGACCGGGAATGGAGAGAGTGTGTGGGATATACTCAGGTTTCCGCATTTCCCAGGGGTGGAGCATCACAGGCGCTGGAATTCCAGTGCCGGAAAACGAAGACAAAGGGAATGAATAACTGGGGAACGAAGTGGGAGCCGAGCGCGTATTGACCGATAAGCGTCGAACCTGCGTGCCGGGCTGGGGCGAGTGTAACCCTGGCAAATGACAAAATTGCGACCGGAGGGGGCCTCCGGGCGTCTTGATTAGTGGCACCCCACATGCCTCAGCCTTCCATGGAGAGGAACCATGCAATCGTTCGGTACAAGTGTGTTTGAAGATAAGAATGAGACCGCGAGTGTGAGGCCCCGGAAAACGGGGCGTGGCGAGGCAGGCAAGCAGCTGCGTGCGTTCGCGGCCGTGATGCTTACGCTGGCGGCGGGAGTGCCATCAGGGTTTGGCCAGCAACCGGTTCTGGGCGCGGGACAAAAGGCTCCAGAGAAGGCGGCGTCGGAGTTGCCGGCGACGCCGGCGCCCGCGTTGACTCATCCACTTGACCTTCGCACGTCGGCGCGCGATTTTTCCAAGCCGTCAGCGAAGCTTCTAGGAAGCCCTATCAATCTATTCAAGCCGACGTCGATTCCTAAGGCGAGCTTTGTGAATTCGGTGCGCCTGACCGATTTGGTGAAGGATGGCAAGATCTATCTGAGCCTTTCGGACGCGATCGCGTTGGCGCTGGAAAACAATTACGACATCGCCATTGCCCGCTACGACTTGGATATTGCGGACACCGACATTCTGCGTACCCGGACTGGCGCAGCGCCGCTGGGTGCGCCTTCCGGCCTCATCACAAATACCTTGGGAGGCTCAGCGTCCACATTGAGCGCAGGTGGCGGTCCTGGCGGGTCGACGGTTGGTTCCGGCGGCGCAGGTTCAGGCAGCGCGGGTTTGTCGCTGACCACCGGTGGCGCTGGCCCAGCCCCTGAGTCGCTAGAGCCTTCAGTAACAGCGAACCTGAACCTCGACTGGGCAAGTGCGCCCTCCCCCAACTTCTTCACCGGCGGCACGACCACAGCTGACACCTACAATTTCACCTACAATCAGGGCTTTGTCTCCGGTTCGGCCTTCCAGTTCACGTGGGACAATTCGAGAGCGACCAACACCAACGCGTTCGCCACCTTCAGCCCGCAATTCAATGCGAACTTCAAAGCAGAGGTCACTCAGCATTTGCTGCAGGGCAGAGGAATCTGGGTGAACAAGCGCTACATGTACCAAGCGCTCAATGACCGCCGTATCGCCGACTCTGGATTCCGTCAGCAGATCCTCTACACCGTCAACCAAGTGGAGAGCATCTACTGGGGACTGGTTCAGGCCTATGAGGATGTGCAATCCAAGGAACGCGCCGTTGAGCAAAGCAGCAAAGTCGCCAATGACAATCGCAAGCAGTTGGAGATTGGCACCATGGCGCCGCTGGATGTGCTGAATGCGGACCAGGCTGTGGCGTCGGACAAGCAGGCGCTGATCAGTTCGCAACTTGCTCTGAACTACCAGCAACAAATCATCAAGCAGGCGATCGCACGCAATTTGAACGATGCGGCACTTTCGGCAGCTGCTGTGATTCCCACCGACCGAGTGAGCATAGAGGAAATTCCCGAGGAGAAGCAGCCTGTCGAGGAGTTGGTGCAGGAAGCATTTAAGCAGCGGCCGGAACTCGAACAGGCGGTGCTCACTCTGCGCAACGACGAGATTACGCTCAAGGGCGCGCGCAACGCTCTCCTCCCGCAGGTCGACATTCTGGCCTATCTGGCCGGACAGGGCCTAGCGGGAACTTACAACCCCAACTGCCAGCCGCTTTTCGAAGCATGTCCCACCGGTGGCACTGGCGGATACGGCACCGCTCTCCAGAGCACCTTTAACAACTCTTCGCCTGACAAGGGGGTTGGGTTCAACGTCACCATCCCAATCGGCAACAAGTTTGCGCAGTCGGTGCAGGCGCGTTCGTTAATGGAATACAGGCAGGCGGAGTTGAGGCTGGAACAGCTTTACACGCAGATTCGCATGCAAGTCGTCAACCAGCAATTTGCTCTCACCAATGACCGTGCGCAGGTCTTGGCGTCGCTTGCGGCCAGGGACTACAACAGGCAAAGCCTCGATGCGGAAGAAAAGAAGCTTCATCTGGGCGCTTCTACCACGGCGCTTGTCCTTCAGCAGCAGCGCAGCCTGGCGGCTGCGGAGGATAGTCTGATTGCAGCCCAAGCATCCTATGCCAAAGATCGAGCTAGTCTCTACCAGATTCTGGCCACAACGATGCAGCACTACGGGATCAACCTGACTGACGCGGCTACGGGGAATGTTACGTCAGCGCCGGTGGTTCCCGGGGTTATGGCGGCTCCGGCGGAGAAGCAGCCTTCTACGGTGCCGCCGGCTACGAAGTAGTTTTCAGATTTTTCAGACGTTTGCGGTTGGAAGTGAAAGTGGGACATGAAAAACGGCTCGTTGGCTTCGATGAAGCTGGCGGGCCTTTTTGTTGGATGAGGGCGGATTCGGGGCGGAGAGTGACAGCCTAGTCCCGACGTTGAAACGCGGGGCTAACAACCATTGCGCCTACGGCGCGGACGATGTCTTCGTCGCAGAGGTTGAGCCCGTCGCGGTCGATGGCCTCGGCGCGGGGGGTGGTCCCGGCGGGGACGATGGGCCCGGCTTAGACGCTGGGCCGCCCGGCAAGCGGAAGACACTGGTTTCAGCGTTCGGCGATTAGGTCGAGCAGGTCGAAGAATTCCGGGAAGCTGATGGCGGCGGATTCGGAGCCTTGAATCAGTGTTTCGCCTCTGGCGCGGAGCGCGGCTACGCTGAAGGCCATGGCGATGCGGTGGTCGCTGCCGGAGTCGATGGTTGCGCCGTGGAGGGATTGGCCGCCGGGGACGTCGAGGCCGTCTTCGAATTCCGTGACTTCCGCTCCCATTGCGCGCAGGTTCTTGACAACGAGGGCGATACGGTCGGATTCCTTGACGCGCAGTTCCTTTGCGTCGCGGATGCGGATGCCTCCACGCGTGTACGGCGCGATGGCTGCGAGGGCGGGAAGTTCATCTATGAGTTGCGCCGCGAGTGCGCCGCTGACTTCGGCGGAACCGAGGCCCTCGGCGGGAGCGGTGACCTGGACTGTGCCGACGAGTTCGGCGTTTTTCTCTTCAAGGTTAAGGACGCTGATGCGTGCGCCAAGGCCGGTGAGCACATCGAGAAGCGCGGCGCGGGTGGGGTTCATTCCGAGCGAATCGAAGACGAGGCTGGAGCCGGGAAAGATTGCCGCAGCGCAGAGAAAGAAGGCGGCGGAGGAGATGTCGCCGGGGATTTGGGCGTCGATGGCGTGGAGGGGTTGAGGGCCGGCGATGGAAATGGAGTCGATGGTGCGGGTGAGCGTGACGCCGAAGGCACGGAGGGCGAGTTCGCTGTGGTCGCGGGTGCGGACCGCCTCGCGGACGGTTGTGGTTCCAGTGGTTTGCAGGCCGGCTAGAAGGACGCAGGTTTTTATCTGGGCGCTGGGGATGGGGGTGGTGTAGTCGATTGGTTGAAGCGGGCTGCCTTGGATCGTGAGGGGCGCGTGGCCGTTTGTGAGGGTGAGCTGCGCTCCCATGGCTGCGAGGGGCTTGCGGATGCGCTCCATGGGGCGGCGGGAGAGCGAGGCGTCGCCAATGAGGGTGAAGGTGCCTTGCTGGGGCGCGAGCAGGCCGGAGATGAAGCGCATGGTGGAGCCGGAGTTGCCGCAATCGAGAGGATGGGCGGCGGGGATGACGCGGCCGGCGACGCCGGTGACTTCGACAGCATTTTCGCCTGTTTTGTTGACTTTAGCGCCGAGGGCACTCATGCAGGCGAGGGTTGAGGCGCAGTCGGCGCCCGTGGAGAAGTTGGTGAAACGGGATGTGCCTTCAGCGAATGCGGCCAGCATGCCATAACGGTGGCTGATGGATTTGTCGCCGGGGAGGCGGAGGCTTCCATAGATGTTGCGGGCTTGGCGGATGAGGCGTTCTTCAGTGGCGGTGTGCACGGGCGCTCCGGGGTGGTGTGACGGTCTACTTGAGTTTATCGGAATTGGGGTTGAGAGCGGGGAAAAGAACTGGACTGAGAGCGGGGAAAGGCGATTGGCGATGAGTGGGATTTGCCGGTTGGAGTTGATGAATGCAGTAGGGAATGTACGCGGTCATCTTTCTGACAAAAAAGCCCGTCTAACCACAAGGCAGATAGCTCTTGCCGGAATTCGCGGTGGATGACGATCTACGAGCAGCGAAACTGAGCGGCGAGACCGGTTATCGAAACCGGCTGCCAATCCGAGGGGCGGGACAGATCGGAGTCAAGGTACAACTGCAGGGTGAGCGGAGTGGCTCGCAGGGACAGGGGCTGGAAACAGGCCTGCTACTTCTTTTGGTGATGTTTTTCGGATGCTGCGGGCGGGTTTGGACGCAGCCGGGCGGGAAGCCAGTTTCAACGACCGGGGCCGAGTCGTCTCTTCCGGAAGGGCCAACACCGCAGATCTCGGCAGAACCGGCAGGTTCCGTTGGCTTGGTTAATTCAGCTGGGCCAGTTGGGTCATTCGGACAGGAGCCTCCGGGGCCGGTTTCCACGGGCAGCGTCCAGGGCGTTGTCGTGGACAGGGAGGGTACTGTCTGCGAGGGAGCGAATGTTGAACTGGATCAGGCGGGGGCGGGCGGACGTTTGGTGAGGACGGCGACGTCAGACAGCGCCGGGCGATTCAGCTTCCCCAATGTTCTCCCAGGGAACTTCCGGATTGCTGTTTCATCGAAGGGATTTGAGACAAAGGTTGTGCAGGGATTGTTGCACGCGGGCGAGACCTTTGATGCACAGACGATCGTGTTGCCGGTGACCAGCACCAGCGAAGTGACGGTGACGGCGACGCAGGTGGAAATTGCCGCGGAACAGGTGAAGATTGAGGAACAACAGCGCGTGCTGGGGGTTATTCCGAATTTCTATGTGAGCTACGTGCGGAATGCCGCGCCGCTGACAACCAGGCAGAAATACGATCTGGCATGGAAGTCATCGATAGACCCGGTGACATTTATTGCGACGGGATTTTTTGCTGGAGTTGAGCAGGCGGAGAATACTTTCAGCGGCTATGGGCAAGGGGCGGAAGGCTACGCAAAGCGCTTCGGGGCGAATTACGCGGATGGCTTTATCAATACGATGCTGGGTAGCGCCGTTCTGGCTTCGTGGTGGAAACAGGATCCACGGTATTTCTACAAGGGAACTGGGACGATCCATGCACGGGCTCTTTACGCGATTGCCAACGCGGTGATCTGCAAGGGCGACAACGGGAAATGGCAGCCAAATTATTCTTCAATTGTTGGCGGGTTGGCTGCTGGCGGGGTTTCCAATTTGTATTACCCGGCGAGCGACCGCGATGGCGTGTCGCTGACTTTAGAGAATGCTTTGGTCAGCACGGGTGAGGGAGCGGTAGAAAATCTGATACAGGAGTTTATTATTCGTAAGCTGACGCCGAAGATTCCGAATTATGGAACAGGGAACCCGTAGGGGTTACGGAGTTTTGAATTAGCGCATTCGGGATTTGGATTCGACGCCTAGCCCGGGATCGCGCTTGCGGGCCAAGGCTGCCAGGTCGATGGCTACGGATTCGAATTCGGGGTGGGACTGGGATATATAAAGCCACTTGCCTAAGACCTGATGAGAGACCAACTGCGGGTACTGCTTGAGGATTGAGGCGTGGTGCTCGCGGGAGGTGCAAACCAGCAGACCATTCGATGGCTCTACTCCGCCGGATACGGCGAGATAGAGGCGCGTGCCGATGTGCGCGGCGTCGAAGCTGAAGAGCTTCTTCATGAAGAATTGTGGATCGTCTTCAAGGGGCTCGAAGACCCAGAGGAGTGGATTCCTGGGTTTGATTTTTGGTTTGGCGTGCGGCATGGCTGGTCTCCGGCGTATCTTTTCCAACACGATGATAGGTCTTTATCAGCGGATGTGGTCAGCGGACGCGCAGGACGATGATGGTTTCGTCGTCGAAGCGCTCGTGGTCGCCTTGAAAGTGAGCGACATCGGAGAGGATAGCGTCGGCGATTTCGTCAGCGGAGAAATCGCGGTGGGCGCAGAGCAGGCTGGATAAGCGCTCGTCGCCGTAGGCTTCGCCGTGTGCGTTGTCAGCGTCGAGAATTCCATCGGAGACGAAGACGATGGCGTCGCCGGGCTGGGTGGCGACGTTGAATTCCTCGTACGTGGCGTTGGGAAACATGCCGAGGGGGAAGCCTTCGGCTTTTACGGTGACGGACTCTCCGGCGCGGCAGACGATGGGCTGGAT
>JBEKZG010000559.1:0-2590 GCA_049510095.1 Occallatibacter sp. | reverse complement strand
CGCAGATGAAACTGTAGCGTCCTTTGTCGAGCGCCACTACGGCTCCGAGATGGTCGACCGTCTCGCGGATCCACTGCTTTCCGGCGTGTATGGCGGCGAGGCCAGCCAGCTCAGCGTACGCGCGGTTTTGCCTCGCTTTGCCGAAATGGAAGCTACTTATGGCAGCCTTGGCCGAGCCATGCTGGCCGCACGTAAAAAGATGGGGCACGCTTCAAAGGTTCCAACAAGACCGCTTTTCACTTCGCTAAAAAATGGCATGCAACAGATGGTGGATGCGATAGTGTCTCGGCTCCCTGCGTCTGCGCTCAACGCCAATACTCCGGTGCAGCGTGTTCAGCAGGAGAATGGAAGCTGGGTAATTTCCGCGGGCTACGCTTCGGATGAATTCGACGCCGTGATTATGGCCATACCAGCGCGAGCGGCGGCGGAACTGTTGAGCACGACCAACCTGAGTCTTGCGTCTGAGCTCCGCGGCATTCAGTACACGTCATCCGTCACGGTCAATCTCGGCTACGACCGGAGTGTGCGCGCATCTCTGCCGCCAGGTTTCGGTTTTCTTGTGCCTCGCAGCGAGGGCCGACGTATGCTCGCGGCCACGTTCGTGCATAATAAGTTTCCCCACCGCGCTCCAGATGACCGCGCCCTGCTTCGCTGCTTCATTGGCGGCGCACGGAACGAACAGGTTCTCGAGGCTCCCGATGAAGAGATCATCGGAATCGTGCGCAAAGAGCTTGGCCAAATCATCAAACTTACGGCTGATCCGCTTTTCACTCGTGTTTATCGCTGGAGGAACGCGATGGCGCAATACGGAGTCGGCCATTTGGAGCGTTTGCAACGGATCGACGGCCTGCTACAGTCGCTTCCCGGCCTGGCGCTGGCGGGCAATGGATACCGCGGAATTGGAGTGCCCGATTGCGTCCGGTCAGGAAGCGAGGCAGCGAGTAAAGCTTTGCTCACGGTTGGATTACCAGAAGACGCGTCGCAAAAAGTCGCATCCTGAAAGCGCGTCTTCGTTTTTCGAATTACTCCCGTAACCGTCAGTAATTATCTTTTGTTGCAGAAACCATCCGTCTGGTTCAGGGTTAATACATTGTGGGGAACTTTATGAGCAAACCAATTCTGACTGCTGCGCTAGCAGTGTTCGCATTTTCGCCGCTTTGGGGGCAGCAACAACCCAAGAGCGACATGTCCAACATGAGCCCTTCCGAGATGCGCGACATGCCGGGGATGAGCAACGACGGCAGCGCTCATGCTATGCAATCCATGGAAGGCCGCCACATGGACATGGGCCCGCACATGAAGATGACCGCGCTGCGTGATCTCAAGCCGGGCGATCAGCAAAAAGCCGACCAGGTTGTCATAGCTGCCCGCAAAGCCGCAGACAAATACGTAGACTACAAAGTCGCGCTGGCCGACGGGTACAAGATTTTCATGCCCAACCATCCCCAGAAGCAGTACCACTTTACGAACTACCGTTACGCTTTCGAAGCAGGCAGGCACTTCAATCCCGATCATCCCACTTCCTTGCTTTACGAGAAACAGGGCGACGGCTACAAGCTCATCGGCGTGATGTACACCGCGCCCAAGAACACTGAAGAAGAGGAACTAGACTCGCGCATCCCGCTCAGCATCGCACAGTGGCACGCTGCGAAATGGGCGGACCGAATCCGCAATTCGGCCTGCACGGTTCGATTACAACCAAGGAAGCCTGCGATGCTGCAGGAGGCAAATTCATGCCTCAGATCTTCGGCTGGATGGTGCACGTTTATCCATTCGAGCAGAAGCCGGAAGATGTGTGGTCCGTCGAACGCCAGGCCCACAACCACGAGGACTAGCCCTAAGGGTCGATGGAGAACGGGCGTCCTGCCGGTGTGGCGCCGACAAAACTGGACGCGCGAGCACGCCCGTCGCTCCATCGGTCAACGCTCAAGGAGCAGATTCTTCAATCGCCTCTCGCAACTGCTTTACAGCCCAATCAATTTGCTCGGTGGTGATGACCGCTGGCGGCGCAATCAGGACATGATCGCCCAACCCTCCGTCGACGCAACCTTGCATGGGATAAACCAGCAGTCCTCGTTTGACCGCCGCTTGGGCTACGCGACCGGCGATATTCAGTTCGGAATCGAACGGTTGCTTTGTCGCTTTATCGGCGACGAACTCCACCGCCGATAGCAATCCAATCCCGCGCACATCGCCAACTGCCTTGGCATCGCGCAACCGCTCGAGCTCTTGGCCCAAGATCGCCGCCGTTGAGCCGGGCCGCTCGGAATCCGCTGATTGCACCAGTTTTCGCTCGTGCAGAAATCTCAACACGGCCCTGCCTGCAGCCAGCGAGATCGGATGCGAATTGTAGGTGAACCCATGCAGGAAGGCTCCGGATCCATCGGCGATCGCGTTTGCTACTCTCTTCGAAACCAAGACCGCGCCCAGGGGCGCATATCCACTCGATAACCCCTTGGCGGTAACGAGAAGATCGGGGGCGACCGCCCAATGCTCGACGGCAAAATTTCGTCCGGTGCGGCCCATGCCAGTCATCACTTCGTCGGCGATTAAAAGAACTCCATGCCGGCGGCAGATCTCCGCCACACTT
>JBEKZG010000558.1:0-3137 GCA_049510095.1 Occallatibacter sp. | reverse complement strand
AGCCTCCGCTACTATCTCCCGTAAACACCGAATCCCCCGATTCGCCCACACACAGAAGGGGCAGCCCTCCATGCGGACTGCCCCTTCTGTTTTGTTCACCCAGCGCGTCCCCTGCGCGCGATCGTCAAGCCGGAGCACTCACTGCCGAAGCACCGTCGCGAAGCGTCTCCAGAACCAGTGCAAGCGCCTCCTCCCAGTGAGGCATCCGTACCCCGAATGTTTCCTCCAGCCGCTTGCACGACAACCGCGAATTGGCCGGACGCTTCGCGGGACGCGGAAACTCGGACGTGGTAATCGGAATCAGCCTTGGTGTTGCTGTTCCCAGGTTCCGCGCCGCTCTGCCCAGCAACTCCTGGGCAAACCCAAACCAGGTCGTCTCACCCGCGTTCGTCAGGTTGTAGATTCCGCTTCGGCCGGAGATTCCACCGCCCGAAGGTCCAAGCACCTGCGCCAGGATATCCGCCGTCGCCTGTGCAATACATTCGCTTGAGGTCGGCCCCCCCGTCTGATCGTCCACAATGCGCAACTCGTCCCGTTCCCCGGCCAAGCGCAGCATGGTCAACAAAAAGTTATTGCCCCGAGCACCATACACCCAGCTGGTCCGCAGGATCAGGTACTCGCAGCCGGACGCCTGGATCGCCTCATCGCCCGCCAGCTTGGTCTTGCCGTAAACATTCATCGGGTTGGGCGCATCGGTCTCAATATAAGGGCCCTGCTTGGTGCCATCGAACACGTAATCCGTCGAGTAGTGCACCAGGATGCTTCCCATGCGCCTGGCTTCCTCTGCAATCAGTGCTGGCCCCGCACCATTGATCGCCATCGCCATTTCCGGCTCGCTTTCGGCCTTATCCACCGCTGTGTAAGCGGCCGCGTTGATCACCACCGCGGGTTCCGTCGCGCGCAAAGCCTCCCGCACCGACTCAGGCTTCCTCATATCCACCTGCGGATACTCAACTCCTGTAACCTGGCCCAGGCAAGCCAGCTTGTGCCTCAGCTCCCATCCCACCTGCCCGGAGCTGCCAAAAACCACAATCTTACCGCTCTGCATGCTTGCCTCGTTTCAGGACAATCAGCACGTCGGGAATACCTTCATTGAATTGTGCTCCGGTCTCTCAGTATCTCGCGCAGATAATCTCCATAGCCATTCCTGATTCCGTCAGCCAACTTCTCGAATTGCTCCGCATCGATAAACCCCGAACGGTATGCAATCTCCTCGGGGCATGCCACCTTCAATCCCTGCCGTTTCTCTATAATCTGAACGAACGAACTGGCTTCCAGCAGCGAGTCGTGCGTGCCCGTATCCAGCCAGGCGATCCCGCGGCTCATGATCTGGACTGCCAGTTGTTCCATCCGCAGGTAATGGCGGTTTACGTCGGTGATCTCCAGTTCGCCACGCCGTGAAGGCCGCAAATTCGCCGCGATATCCAGCACCTGGTTGTCATAGAAGTAGACTCCGGTCACGGCATATCTTGACTTGGGATTTGCGGGCTTTTCCTCCAGGTCAACGGCCCGCCCCTCGGCATCCAACTCCACCACCCCGTAGCGCTCCGGATCCTTGACCGGATAAGCAAAAATCGTCGCTCCCGACGGTTGCGCCGCAGCCGACTGCAGTATCGCCGCCAGTTGATTTCCAAAGAATATGTTGTCCCCCAGCACCAGCGCGCATTGATCCCGATCGACAAATTCTCGGCCCAGAATAAAGGCCTGCGCCAGGCCCTCCGGTTTGGGCTGCACAACATACTGGAATGACATTCCCCACAGCGATCCGTCCCCCAGCAACTGCTCGAATCGCGGCGTGTCCTGCGGCGTGGAAATCACCAGCACGTCGCGAATCCCCGCCAGCATCAGCACGCTCAACGGGTAATAGATCATTGGTTTGTCGTAAATCGGGAGCAACTGTTTCGATACTGCGTGGGTAATCGGATATAAGCGAGTCCCCGATCCTCCCGCCAGAATAATGCCCTTCCGTGCGCTCATCGGCTCGCGGCTCCTTCAGGTTCGCCTGGACTGTACTGTAACTTGATCCAATCCCGATAAGATCCACTTGTTACATGCTCTACCCATTCAAGATTGTCCAGATACCATTGAATCGTCTTGCGCAATCCGCCGGCAAAGGTCTCCCGCGGCTCCCAGTTAAGCTCGCGTTCTATCTTTCCCATGTCGATGGCATAGCGGCGGTCGTGTCCAGGACGATCCTTGACGAAGGCGATCAACCGCGCATAGGGCGCCCCGCCAGGCTTCAGATCGTCCAGGATGGCGCATACCTGCCGCACTACATCCAGGTTCGACATCTCCTGCCTTCCGCCAATGTTATACGTTTGCCCAGGGACGCCGCGTCCCAGCGCCGTCCTGATCCCTTCGCAATGATCGGCGACATAGAGCCAGTCGCGCACATTTTGTCCGTCCCCATACACAGGCAAGGGCAGGCCTTTCAGCGCATTCAAAACCATCAGCGGAATCAGCTTTTCAGGAAACTGCCGCGGGCCGTAGTTATTTGAGCAATTGGTGGTCACAACGGGAAGTCCGTAGGTGTGGTGGTAAGCGCGCGCCAGGTGATCCGAAGCTGCCTTCGATGCCGAGTAGGGACTGTTCGGCGCGTAGGGCGTTTCTTCCGTAAAGGCCGGGGCCTCCGGCGTCAGCGAACCATAAACTTCATCGGTAGATACATGCAGAAAGCGGAAGGCGCTCCGCTCCTCCGCCGGCAACTCCGACCAATATCCCCGTGCAGCTTCCAGCAGTTGGAAAGTCCCTTCGATGTTGGTGCGAATGAACTCGGCCGGCCCCAGAATGGATCGGTCCACATGGCTTTCCGCCGCAAAATGCACAATGGCCCGGGGATGCCGTTCGTCCAGCACCCGGCGAACCAGCGAGCCATCCACAATGTCCCCGCAAACAAACCCGTACCGGGGATCCTGCTCCGCTGAGACCAGATTCTCAAGGTTCCCCGCATAGGTCAGCTTGTCGAACACCGTCACCGGCGAGCTCTCTTCGGCCAGCCATTGAAGCACGAAATTCGACCCAATAAAACCGGCTCCGCCCGTCACCAGAATCGGTGCATTCAAGAACATCTTCTCTTCCCTTCCGCGCCGGACTCTGGCTCCATAAGGCTTTTCCAAGCGAACCTCTTGCGCGCCCGC
>JBEKZG010000557.1:1178-3261 GCA_049510095.1 Occallatibacter sp. | reverse complement strand
GGTTGGGGCGTGCTGGCGTTCGCCATCGTCGTCTCTGTCGCCGCCGGAACCATCTTCGGGCTTGCCCCCGCGTGGCTCACAAGCCGCCTTGATTTGACGGAGACGCTCCGGCAGGAAGGCCGCGGCTCCAACGGTTCCCGGCGGCGTTCGCGCTTGCGCAATGTTCTGGTCATTGGCGAATTAGCCCTCTCCCTGGTGCTGATGGTCGCCGCCGCCCTTCTGCTGCGTAGCTTCTGGGACTTGTTCAAGGTGCAACTCGGCTTCAATCCCACTCGAGTCGTAGCAATCGAGACCTCGCTGCCGAATCCCAACGATCCAACTACCGACAAATACCACACCGCCACGCAGGAAGCCGTGTTGCTGCGCGAAGTTCTGCGCCGCAACCGGACGATTCCGGGCGTGGAAGAAACCGCCGTCAGCGATCGGGCGGCCATTCCCCTCGGCCATAGCCAGAACGATCGCAGAGCGGCTCCATTATTTCGCGAGGGCCAGGAAATGCAGAGCAGCCAGCCCCCGCTGATCGACACCGCGACGGTCTCACCGGAATACTTCCACGTGCTCGGCATGACGCTCCTGCGTGGACGCCTCTTCGTCGACCAGGACGTTGAAGCTACGCCCTTGGTCGCAGTCATCAACCAGGCCGCGGCCCGCATGTACTGGCCAGGCAAAGATGGAAAGGGCGATGATCCGGTCGGCAAGCGAGTCCGTTTCTTGGGCCGTTTGGGCCGTGCCATGCCGGAATGGATCACCATCGTCGGCGTCATTGCCGATGCACGCACAGAATCGCTCGCCGACGCCGGCATTCCGCAGATTTACCTCGACATCTACCAGCGCCCCGCCAAGTTTCTTGCGTTCTACGTGCGTGGACAGGTCGATCCCGCCACCATCTCCGCGCAGGTGCGCACGCAAATCCAGTCCGTCGATGCGGAGCTTCCCGTCTTCCGCGCGGAGACCTTGGACGACATTCTCTCCTCTTCGCTTTCTGTGCGGCGGTTCTCCATGGAAATGGTGGCGCTGTTTGCCGGCACAGCCCTGCTGCTCGCGGCCCTGGGAATCTATGGAACCATTTCCTTCCTGGTCAATGAGCAATCGCGCGAGATCGCCATTCGCCTCGCGCTGGGCGCGCAAAGGCGCGATATCCTCAAGATGGTTTTACGCCAGGGCCTCACTCTGGCTGCCGCCGGCGCCGGCATAGGCCTCGTTGGCGCGCTTATTGTTTCTCATTTCATGGCCGGCCAGCTTTACGGTGTTTCGCCCTACGATCTCACCACCTTCGCCGGCGTCACCATCGTGTTAACCGCCGTCGCCATCGCCGCCAGTTACGTCCCTGCGCTGCGCGCCATGCGCCTCGACCCAATCGCGACACTCCACGCCGAATGACCTTTGGCGCTGCCCCAGAACTTGACGTCGCAACTTGTCTTCACAAGTTGCGCTCATCCCAATGACCTCCTTCGGGATGCCGATCGATTCACCCGACAGTGAGTTCCAGAGAATTAGTCCCCGGAAACGCGTTTTGCGGCGGGAGCCCTCAGCCGTGCGGAGAGCGCGATTTCCCAGTCGCCATGCCGGCTAGGCAGGACTAATCTGCCCTCGGTAAGCACATTGCGATTTAGCGTAAACTGAGATGGATGAGACCAGCTGGTGGAGGCTGCGGCTTTCGATGATTCCAGGTCGTCGCGACTCAAAATCACGGTGGGCGCGATACGCGGGGGTCAAATTATTGCCGTCTCAGAATGGATCGGGATAGGTACACCCTGGAGCGAGACGAAACGCTCAGGCTCGCAGCAGGCACGTGTCAGTCGGCCCAGGTCCGACTGCATCTCTCGATCCGAGTTGAAGGATTCGAACACAGCATCGAGGATCGAAGCCGCCGCTGCATTCTCAGGACGCTCGACACGGTAGTGCATCCACTTTCCTTCTCTCCGGGCCGCCACAACACCCGCCTTGCGTAGGTATGCGAGATGCCGGGAGATCTTGGGCTGGCCTTGTCGCAGTATTTCAACCAGATAACAGACGCACACCTCACGAC
The DNA here is from genome assembly GCA_049510095.1 of Occallatibacter sp. GTDB lineage: Bacteria > Acidobacteriota > Terriglobia > Terriglobales > Acidobacteriaceae > Telmatobacter. The sequence continues at coordinate 1,232 of JBEKZG010000557.1, read as the reverse complement.
CCGCTATGAGGTTCAGCAAGCGGAGGCGCGTTCGGTCGGCGAGAGCTGCAAAAA
>JBEKZG010000557.1:0-1170 GCA_049510095.1 Occallatibacter sp. | reverse complement strand
TACCTCCATAATATGCGCATCGACAGATATGTCCAGTGTTCTATATATTCGCCTTAACGAATACGAAAGAGGCCCTATGAACGGATCGACCGAAGTTCAGAACCAAGTCAAAGAGAAGTACGGCAGCGCCGCACGAGCTGTCACGGAATCCGGAAGCGTGCAAGGTTGCTGCGACCCGGCGCTCTGCTGTTGCGGCCCCATCGCTAGCAACCTCTACAGCGCCGATGAAATGGGCCAGATCCCGGAGAAGGCGGTGCTTGCCTCTCTCGGCTGCGGCAACCCCACAGCGTTGATCGATCTCAAACCCGGCGAAATCGTGCTCGATCTCGGCTCCGGCGGCGGTATCGATGTGCTCCTCTCCGCGAGGCGCGTTGGCCCAACCGGCAAGGCCTATGGCCTTGATATCACTGACGACATGTTGGCTCTCGCCCGCGAGAACCAGCGCCAGGCCGGCATCACCAACGTCGAATTCCTTAAGGGCGAAATCGAGAACATTCCCCTCCCCGACAACTCCGTCGATGTCGTCATCTCCAACTGCGTCATCAACCTCTCGGCGGACAAGGACCGCGTTCTTCGCGAAGCCTTTCGCGTGCTGAAGCCCGGAGGCCACTTCGCCGTCTCCGATGTCGTGGTGCGCGGCGCGGTGCCGGACGCCGTCCGCCAAAGCATGATGCTCTGGGTCGGCTGCATCGCCGGCGCCCTCGACGAGCAAGACTACCAATCCAAACTCCTTGCCGCAGGTTTCACAGGCGTCTCCTTCGAGCCCACTCGCGTCTACGACGTCGAGGATGCCCGCACCTTCTTGAGTGCGTCCGGCATCGACGTAGACGCCATCGCCACCGAGGTCCAGGGCACGTTCCTGAGCGCATTCATCCGCGCTGCCAAGCCCCCGGTTGCCTGTTGCCAACCCGGCTGCTGCTCCCCCGCCGCAGCAACCCTGAGAGGCTGACCCAAAATGGCCAAAAACCACAATGTCCTGTTCCTTTGTACGGGTAACTCCGCGCGCTCCATCATGGCTGAGGCACTGCTGAACCACAAGAGCAAGGGCAACTTCATCGCATATAGCGCTGGCAGCCATCCCTCCGGTTCGCCGCGCCCTGAGGCGCTTGCCCAGCTTCAATCCGCGGGAATTTCCATCGAAGGCTTGTGCAGCAAATCGTGGGATGAGTT
>JBEKZG010000556.1:0-3687 GCA_049510095.1 Occallatibacter sp. | reverse complement strand
ACGCGGCAGAGTCTTCAGTGACGGTACGCGGTAATCTCGGCTTTTTCTTCAAGCCGGGCTACGACTTTGCCGGATGGAATACGTCCGCTAACGGATCGGGAGCGAACTATCGCATCGGCGATACATTCATTATGGGCAATAGCAATGTGACTCTCTACGCGCAATGGGACGCGACAGATTGGCCGCCGGCGTCAGTCTGGGGCGGAGCGCGCGAAGTGATCACCCTGAAACCCGACGGCACAGTCTGGACCTGGGGCTTGAACGCGAAGGGGCAATTGGGGAATGGAACGACGACCGATAGCTCGCTTCCGGTGCAGGTGCTGGGGCCGGGCGGAACGGGCTTTCTCAACGGAATCGTCGCTGTAATGGGCGGCGAGCAGCATAATATCGCTCTGAAGTCGGACGGCACCGTGTGGGCGTGGGGTCTGAACGGCGAACAACAGTTGGGAGATGGAACGACGGCCAATAGTTCCACGCCGGTCCAGGTGAGCGGCCTGACCTCGATTCTGAAGCTGGGCGGGCGCGGATATCATTCCGTTGCCGTCAAGTCCGATGGGACGGTGTGGACTTGGGGATGGGATGAGTACGGGGCTCTGGGCATCGGGGTTGCGGACGCGAATTACGACTACCCGGTTCCGGTTGAGGTCCAGGGCGTGACGAATCCGATCATGGTCACCTCCGGGTTCCAGTTCAGCGTGGCGTTGATGCAGGATCAAACGCTGATGGCATGGGGCAACAACGAGGAAGGCGAGATCGGCGACGGGACAACGGCCAACCGTCTCACTCCGGTTGCGGTGCCGGGCATCGATCAGGTGGTATGGGTTTCGGCGGGATGGACGCATGTGGTGGCGATCCGCGCGGACGGCACGGTATGGACATGGGGGGCGAACAATTGGCAGGGCGCGTTCGATTGCGAAGATACATACGACAACAATAACCTTGGCTTCTTTTGTGGATACGGTATGCTGGGCGACGGCACGGAGAACGACCACTACACGCCGGAGCAGGTGCCGGGGCTGAGCGGGGCGATCATGGCGTTGGGAGGCGATTCTTCCACGTCGGTGCTGCTCAGGGATGGGACCGTCTGGACCTTCGGCTCCAACGGCGCGGGGCAACTCGGCGTTCCCAACATCTACCAGAGCCTGGTTCCGGTCCAGGTCCAGGGGCTGTGCAGCGCGGTTTACATCATGACGCGCGACTTTCACAACGAGGCTCTGTGCACCGATGGGACGCTCTGGTCGTGGGGTTCGGGAACTAGCGGGGAACTGGGCAACGGGGCGATGAACAACAGCGCGGTTCCTGTCCAGGTCACTTCTTACTGAGAGATCCAAGTTCGAAGCGGATGGGCGGGTTCCCCGGTCTCTAACCACGATGAGGGTGCACCGCTCCCTCGTCCGCCGCGGCGGTGGGACCGGGGAGACTGTGAACCTCGATTGGCAGGAAGAAGCCCGCAGTCTAGCCGGATCGGTCCCGGCAAACGCCGTTGTGCGGACGAATTCGGCCATTGTCAGCTGCGCCCTCCGGCCTCCTCCCATCGAAAGCCCGTCCACTGTCATCTGTAACCTGTAGTCTGCAACCTGTTCTTTCCCCAAAACCGTCCCAAACCGCCTCAGCCCACAGTTTCACAGCCCTTAATTTGGGTAATTCTCTGGTTAGCATGCCATCGATTTTGGGTAATTCTTGGGTTACCTTGTCATCCATTTGGTTCAATTCTCAGCCAACCAATCCCCTTTTTGGTTGGCCTGGAAGGTTAGTTATCCGGCTTTTGGTTTGCTTATAAGCAAACCTTTACCGATTTACCATTAACCCTCCAGACCAACTCTTTCGGTACCTTTCCATGTCGCCATTTCTAACCCTGCAGCTTCCCATTTCCGGGCACTTCTTCACCAACAACTGACCACCGAAAACTGACAACTGACAACTTAAAACTGACAACTGTGAACCGGCAACTGGCGACTGTTAGAATCCCAACAGGGCTCGCCACAACGCTGCCCTCGCAATGCCGGACAACGATGAGCTGGATCAGAATCGAGCGGGCCCGCCATCCCCAGCGGCCTTATCCCATGGACTTCATCGAGCGGATCTTCACTGATTTCAGCGAGATTCACGGGGATCGCGCCTACGGCGACGACGAAGCCGTCGCCTGCGGCATGGCTCGCCTCGACGGCCAGGAAGTGCTCGTCATTGGCAACCGCAAGGGCGGCAGCACCAAGGACCGCGTCCGCCGCAACTTCGGCATGCCTCACCCCGAGGGTTACCGTAAGGCCCTGCGCTGCATGAAGATAGCGGAAAAGTTTGGACGCCCCGTCATCAGCTTCATCGATCTCCCCGGTGCCTATCCCGGCCTGGGAGCTGAAGAGCGCGGCCAGGCGGAAGCCATCGCGCGCAACCTCCTTGAAATGTCCCGGTTACGCGTTCCCACCATCTCCGTCATCACTGGCGAGGGTGGCTCCGGCGGAGCTCTCGCCCTCGCTGTCAGCGACCGCGTTCTGCTGTTGGAAAACGCTGTCTATTTCGTCATCACACCGGAGGGCTGCGCAGCCATCCGGTGGAACGATCCTACCAAAAAACAAGTTGCCGCTGACGCGATGCGCATCTCCGCAGCCGAGGTCGCATCCCTTGGTTGCGTGGACGATATCGTGACCGAGCCGCCGGGCGGCACGCATACTGACCACGCAGCCGGTGCAGGTTTTCTGGGCGTCAAGCTGAAAGAACACCTCGCCGAACTTCAAGCGATGCCTATGAATCGACTAGTAACTGAGAGACAAAAGAAATTCCGCAACATCGCCCAGTTCTACACGGAAGTCTAGCATCTCGTAACTTGATCATAAGAAACGGTTTGTTACGTTGATTTTCCGCCCTAAATCCCGCGAAGCATTTGTTCTCAACCCCGCCGGGCCGGCTCAAGCGGGAGAGTCCGCATGAGTGAAGCTCAGCCGAGATCCAGTCGGTTTCGCGCCTATCTCCAGTTTGTCGCTGCGGTTCTCTATTTCTTTGTCGCCCGCTCCCTGGCACGCCATGGCGCGCAAGGGTTGGCGAGCCAGCAGTGGGCTCCGCTGGTCGAGCAGGCGATGCTCGTCTTCCTGCTCCTCTTTGGCTATGCGGGTATGGGTTTCTGGTTCGACGGCCAGGGTGATCCGGTAGGCGCCCAGGGCTTGCCGCGGCGCAAGGGTTGGCAGAGGGAAGCTGGAATCGGTATTGCTACCGGCTGGTCGCTCGCGGTCCTTTGCATCCTTCCACTTACGGTCTTCGGTGGTATCGCGGTCGCCGTAGATTTGCATCTCGCCGCCTGGGCCTGGTTCCTCGCCGACGCCGTATTTTTCGCGCTCGTCGCGCTGGCTGAGGAAATCACCTTTCGTGGTTATGGTTTTCAGCGTTTCGCTCGTGCATTAGGTCCCTATGGCGCAACCGCCGCCTTCGCAGCCTTTTACTCCATTGTTCAAGCAATGCCACATGGAACACCACATCCTACCATTGCCGTCTCAGTGGCGTTAAGTCTATTGCTTTCAGCTGCGTACCTGCGCACCAAAGCTCTTTGGCTAAGCTGGGGACTGAACTTCGGCTGGAAGGCCAGCCGCGCCCTGTTATTTGGACTTGCAGTGAGCGGTGTCAGCGGCCATTCTCCTGTCGTGCAAGGCGATCCCATGGGTCCGTTTTGGCTCACGGGAGGCGGGTACGGTCTGGATG
>JBEKZG010000555.1:0-4239 GCA_049510095.1 Occallatibacter sp. | reverse complement strand
GGTGCGGTCGAGGGCTTCCTGACGGCTGATTTTGAGCTTGTATTCAAGATGCAAGTCACTGGAGGCGAGGAAGACATGGATGCGGGCGCGGTCGGCAAATTGGACGGCGCGGGCGGCCATGTCAATATCCTCAGCTTTGGCGCGGGCGAGGGAGGCGATGCGTGGCTTGCGAATGGCCTGGGTGATGGTGGCGATTGCGGCGAAGTCTCCCTCGGAGGCCATGGCGAAACCGGCTTCAATGATGTCAACTCCTAATTCTTCAAGGGCATGGGCCATGGTGAGCTTTTCCTGGGTGGTCATGCTGCAGCCGGGGGACTGCTCGCCGTCGCGGAGAGTGGTGTCGAAAAAAACTACGTGATTCGAGATCATGTATTCGCCTGCTGGGGGAAGCTTCTATCCGAGCCTTGTAGATTCTCGCGCATTGGCCTTGTATAAGGCAAAGTTATTCTTTTTGGGGAAGCGATTAGTATTGCTTATGAGGCAGTGGTTATTGGTCAGTGATTAGTGGTTAGGGAGTCTTTGCGCTGATGGCTTGTTCCAGTCTCTGTTACTTGACGGTTCTCGGTGGGGTTCTCCATGAGCTAAGCGGCCCACTCATGGACTTCCGGGCGTTTTCTGACCACTAACCACTAATCACTAACCACTGATTTCGGAGGACTTACATGGAACTGAATCAGCTGGAATCGTTTCTGGCGGTGGCGGAGGAACGGAGCTTCTCCAAAGCTGCTGTGCGATTGCACCGGACGCAGCCGGCGGTGAGCCAGGTGATCCGCAAGCTGGAGGCGGCGGTGGGGGAGACGCTGTTTGACAGGGCTGCGCGGGATGGATCGCTGACCGCGGCGGGCGTGCTTTTGCACGATTATGCGTTGCGGCTGCTGGCGCTGCGGCGCGAGGCGGCGAGTGCGCTTGGCGAGCTTAAAAGCTTGGAACGAGGGCGGTTACAGCTGGCGGCTAATGAATACACGTGCATGTATCTGCTGCCGGCGATCGACCAGTTCCGGCGCGAGTTTCCACATGTGAGTGTGACGGTGCACCGGATGCTGGCGTCGCGGATTCCGGATGAATTGGCGCTGCGGACTTTTGAGATTGGGGTGATTTCGTTTCGGCCTGATCCTGTTTTGTTCCGGACTATCGCGGTGTATGGGGACAGCCTGGCGTTCGTTGTGAGCCCTAGCCACTCTTTAGCCAACGCGGAGCGGGTATCGATCAACGACCTGGGCGAGGAGCTGTTTATCGCCCATAATGTGGCGTCACCACTGCGGCGCAAGGTGATTGAGGCATTCGCCAAGTACCGGACACGGCTGAACATGGGCATCGAACTGCCGACAATTGAGGCGATCAAACGATTCGTTGCGATGGGCAACGGGGTGGCGCTGGTTCCGCACTTGACCGTGGCCAGGGAACTGGAAACAGGGGACTTAGTGCGGGTGCCTGTGGACGAGCTGGAGACGCGGCGGGTGCTGAGGCTGGTTCACCGGCGGCAGGCCACGCTGTCTTACGCGGCTACGGCGTTCCTGGGGACAGTGCGGACCCTGGCGAGGGAGAAGGGACCGCCGTTCTATTACCAGGTGGAGCGGGACAAGGGCAGGGAACTGGGAAAAGGGAATAGGGAATAGGGAAAGTAGCGATGAGCGCCAGGCTGTTCGATGGTTGGCCTGGAGGGTTCGCTTGGAGTGGCAAAGGTTGGTCTGGATGGTTTGTCGAATGCGCGAAAGGTTCGCTCAGGAGTACAGGAAAAGCCGAAGGATTAACCTTAGAATTTCCCCGTTTTGGTTTTTTGTTGGTTGGGAATTGGAGCAAATCGACGTCATGCTCACCATAGAATTACCCAAAAGGATGCCGGTGAAAATGTGGAACTGTGGGCTGGCGCGGGTTGGGATGCCTTTTGGGGGGATTCGATGCATTTTTTCTGTCTATTTTGTCGATGGAGTTAGCGCGGGTTTGGGGGGCCGGGCCTAAAGGCCGTCCATCGATCGGCTCGATTCAGGGCCTGAAGTTCCCTGCTCCGTGGTGGAACGATTAGAAGGAAACAGGGATCAGGGAACAGGGACTGAGGGACCGGCGACTTAGGGAGCAGGGGATGGGAGATAGGGAACAGAGCGGGGATTCGCAGGGTAAGTACCGGAATTGGTCGGCGTGCGTCTATTGCTCAGGACTCTCAAGAAGCAGAAGCAACAGGAAGCAAGCAAGAAGCAACAGGAAGCAAGACGATTGCAAGTCAGACAACGGCGGACCAGGCACAGTGGCAAGCCAGAACAAGTCGATGTTTTGAAAGGGCTCGACTTTAGTCGTGCCGCAAAACCTGCAAAATCAACGTGGCTTTAGCCACTGAGGGACGCGTTAAATGAACTTCGAGACTTGATCAGACCTTCCCTTGGCAAGGCAAGCGCTGTGTGCAGTGTTGGACTGGGTGCCTGACGCACGTCAGAGGCGGCCGCAAACCGGCACGGGCCGGTCTGGCCAGTTACAATTCTTGAAGCGGGGCCCGGACGAGAACCGGAGCGCCGGAATAGACTAGCTCGTTGCCAGCCGGACGGTTGCGCAGTGGTGAGGTTCAGGACCGAATGAAGAAGATCGCATCGCTTTTATTTCTGCTGGCCGTTAGTGTGGCCGCAGGACGGGCTCAGGAGAGCCGCCAGGACTTTAGCCTCAGCGGAATCGGGATTATAGAGCCGTTCGTCGCCTCGTCAACAGACGTGCAAGTTCACTCGACCACCGCTTATGGAGCGCTGGCCAGCTACCGTTTCATGCTCACCCCCTCAAGCGCTCTCGAGGGCAACTACGGGATCACCTACCAGAACAGGATCGACTACTTTGCACCCAGCTTTCCGCCTACCGGTGTAACCATTCTGACCCGCACCCAGGAGGTTTCAGCAGCCTATGTGCGCACCTTCAACTTCCGCAAGTTCAATCCGTTTATCGAGGGTGGGCCAGGCGCCATGATCTTTTTGCCAATTCGCAATAGCGGCACCAAGACCCTGGACGCAAAGCGGTCCACCGGCATTGGCGGCGTCTACGGGGCCGGTATCGCGTACGAGATCAGCCCCAGCTTCGACATCCGCGCGGAGTATCGCGGCTTCGTCACCAAGGTGCCTACCTTTGGCCTGTCGGGTAGTGGCAACTTCAACTTCACGACCAACAAGTGGTACAACATCTATGTTCCGACGATCGGTGTGGCTTACCACTTTTAAGGCAGGCGCGGCGGATTACGGGCTAGGAATGGGGACGTGCGCGGGCACGTCCCCATTTTTTGAGGATGGGTATGAACGGCTCGCCTCTGATTCTTCGCGGTGTTCACGCTTCCTGGGTATCATCGCCTTGGACCAATCGTGATGCCTATGGCGTTTCCTGGCCCATTACCGGGAAGCAGTCTGATCTCATCGCTCGTCACCATGTGAGCGGATACAATGGCGTCTTTGATATCAACGGCGGCTTTCGCTGCTCCAGGCTGATAAGTGATTGTAATTCCCGGCGATGTGGGGACATTAGAAAAGGCGTGACCGGGCTTCCCCGTCATATCGTCAATCCACTGAATGCCCGCTACATTAAAGCATTTCTGGAGCGCTTCGTGGAACTCCCAAGTATTCTCTCCCGGCCCTTCTTGCCCGACTCCGAAAGCACCCATTTTACCTCCCTTATAGGCGGCGAGATCGGTTGAAATATTTCCGCAGATATCTCCATCTATCTTGTACTTTTGCGCGCCAAACTGGTTGAAAGTGGCCTGAGCCCCGGGGCCCTGAGCACAGGCGCTATCCTTGCAGTCCTGCTGATAAGTCGAGTGGGGGGCGTCATCGGCGGAGCCCGCAGGAGAGCGCACCGATCCATGAACTCCCCCTTCAGCTATTGCAGCACCCGAGGAAGCGTGGGGGAGTTCTTCGCTCGCTGCCTTCTTCGACGCGATCGCGACCTTCGGATTCATTTTTACAGCAGGAGCAGTTTTCTCGGTGGATCTGGTGCTGGTTGACGCTGAAATGCCTTGCGGTAAAGCATTGTCTGCGCGGGTGCGCGGAAGGGCATTCACGGCTTGGGGACGGGACGCTCGAAAGACGAAATAGACCCCAGTTCCCAGGACGACGCAGCACAACAATACTATTGCCACAATAGAGGACCACAGGTGGCGCCGGACATAGATGTCGAGTTGTTTCCAGCCGTCAATGTCGCGCATGTGAAGGAGGCCAGCCATCACCAAAAGCAAGACCACGACAAGTCCGGCTATAACAACGATCGCCACCGGGAAGA
>JBEKZG010000554.1:0-3351 GCA_049510095.1 Occallatibacter sp. | reverse complement strand
CGGGCGAGTTTTTGGCCAAATGGATTGGATAAAACCGAAGGGTCAAGAAAGACAGAAACGATTGGAACACAATGCTCGACCGCTCGGGCAAGGTGACGGATGCCTTCAATGATGTAGAGTTCTGTGCGGGAACGACCTTGATGGGTCTGAAGCGAACGGAGAGTTAGAAAGCGGGGATCGCGGGGGCCATTGACGAGCGCGTACTTCTTCTCATTCATTTCCTCCTTGCGGCTGTAGTAATGGAGCCGTTGTCATTAATGGATTTAACTCCTAAATTGATTTAGCCATAGCAGAAGGCATTTCTCCACGCGTGGGAGTGGGTCGAAAGCCCAGATTAGGTGCTCAACCGTTTTCGCGGTGATCGATGGCCGCGCTCAATACAATGAAGAATGACTGCGATACAGCCGTCTTCACGGCGACGCGGGTATTGCGGTATGTGCGGCCGGCCTGCGTGTCACCAGCCGACTCGGTCAGGCCAGCAACCCAACGGTCTCAGGTCTCAAAATCGCATGAGGGGGGCCGAAGCGGGAATGTGAATGACGGAATCGTTCCCAGAGTTTTCTGTGCGGGATCGCCCCAGAGCAGCATGACCGGCGTAGGGCTGGACGATCTGGGCATGATGTCTCGCGACAACGGAACAACAGTACTTGGATATACGGGTATGTCTGCGACGCGCCGACCAGCCTCAATGAAGAGTTCTTCAAGAGCCTAGAAACGACAGGCCGAGGACATGCTCGTTTACCGGGAAGCATTACGATGCTCGTGAAGTTTTCCGATTCTGCTCTTGTGCAGCGCCTCTTCAAGAAGCTGTGCCAATTGCGCGACGATCTCGCCAATGCGCCTTTCCACGGGCATGAGCAGGAATTCGCCATTGAGCGTCAGCTCGAGGAGGTCTTCTCTCAAATTCCCCGAGAAGCGGCCGTCGGAGGACTTTCGCCCATCTGTTCGGAGACATTCGGAACCGCGAACTCGTTGTCATCATCCGCCTGCTTAACCGGGTTGGGCAACATGGCCCCGATGATCTGCGCAGTAGTTTGAATGAGGATACTCGACAGATACTGCGAGCCTATCTCACGAGGGCAGTGCCAGTGGTCTTAGAATGGCCGGATGCTTCAGGAACACATGTGGCACAATTGGCGTCTGCCCTGTCTCACGTTGGCGAACCGGATGATATAGGGTCCCTGAAGGAACTGATCCGCTCCGACATCGAGCGGATGAAGGGGCAGCGCGCGGCAATTCCAGTTTCAAGGCGCTGCGCAGCCGGCACGAGGAAAGCGGGATGATGAGCTATTCCAACTGGAATGCTCGCGCAATTGCTTCACTTGATCCGGAGGGGGCGGATCTCCTCTTGGCGGAGCTATTGAAGGAGTCGGAGTATGCCGCCGATGCCGTGGCGACCCTCGTCGGCTTGGCCTGCAAACTGGAGATCAGAAATGGGTTTAGCGGGAAGAGAGACTTCGAAGGAATCTGGGACGCAAGAAGAGGAAGCAGGCTCTGTGAACTCAGTGAGACACGCCGGAGCCGCTACGCGGCAGCAATCAGGGGCGCAATCGAGGCGTTAACCGAAGAGGGGCAGCGTATCGGCCACCCTTACGAAATGAAGTTACGAGAACTGGCGAAGGGTCTGTCGGTCATCGACGGCCTCCACTCCCAGGACATCGTTCTGGAGATTCTGCTCGAGCCTGGCCGATATCATACCTGGCGTACCGCTGATGCCGTTGAAGCGCTCGTGTTCGACGGGGTGGTCCTGCCTAAAGGCAAGATGTTTCAGCTTCTGGATGAAATAGTGGCCGGCGTCAACCCGCAAGGCTCCGCCGACGACGAATTCGGACCTTTGTTCAATCTGCTTCGTTTGCTCCCGTTCATCGATGAACCACCCGCCGGTATCGGGAAGATAAGAGAAGTCCTCGGGCAGCTGCGGATCAGGCCATATCAAATCGGGGGAATCGCAACCGCACTGGGTCATTGCCGGTGTCCGGACGCGCCATCGCTGCTCGTTGACCTAGCCGTGGATCCGCCCCATTTACAAGCAATAGAAGCGTCATGGATCAAAGCGGTCGCGCAACTTGATCATCCCGACGCCCGTGAAGTTCTGCTGAATTTTGTGAGTCCCTCTGCGACTGGCTTTCCGTTTGAATCCAGGCTGGAGAGTGAGGACGTTCTTGCTGCGAGACTACGGGGGTGTGCCGACAAAGACCCGGAGATTCGGCAGCGCCTTTTGGATTTCTGTTCCGGACAGCTCGATCAAGTGAAACGCGCTCGCCTGGCTGGAATCGTACGTGATGGGTATCCGCTTGACTCACCACCCTACCATAGGTAGCGTGATGGGTATCCGCTTGACTCACCACCCTACCATAGGTAGTATGCGTGGTGATGGAAGACTACCCGCGAAACTTGGAGGAGTTCAACGCACGCTTTAGCAGCGATGAGGATTGCCGTGAGTACCTGTGCCAGTTGCGTTGGCCGGAGGGTTTTCGATGCCCGCGCTGTGGGTGCGGGGAGAGTACGCCGGTGCGAACAAAGCTGTTGCGCTGCCATGAGTGCCGGTATCAAGTCTCGGTGACGGCGGGAACCATATTTCAGGACACCCATATTCCGCTTCCGCTTTGGTTTCAGGCCATGTGGTGGATGACCACGCAGAAGAACGGTGCCAGCGCCCTGGGATTACAGCGTATTCTCGGCCTCAAACGATATGAAACTGCCTGGACGATGCTGCACCGATTGCGTCGCGCTATGGTCAGGCCTGGACGCGATTTGCTTTCCGGTCGCGTGGAGGTGGATGAATGTTATGTTGGCGGTCCGGAAGAGGATCTTCCGGGCAGGCTGAATCTCGACAAGACGCTGGTTGTGGTCGCCGTTGAGGAAGATGGCCCGGGCATCGGTCGAATTCGCATGCGCCAGATCTCCGATGCCTCATCCGCCAGCCTTATCCCCTTTGTCGAAGACTCGGTGGCTCCTGGCAGCGTGGTTCATACCGATGGCTGGCTGGGATATTCGCCCTTGAAGGGTAAGAGTTTTTCGCACCAGATCACTTATCTGAACGGGAAGCCAGAAACCGCCTCAGAGTTGTTGCCGCGGGTCCACTTGGTGATCTCTCTGCTGAAGCGATGGCTCATGGGAACGCATCAGGGTGCGGTCAGCCACAAACATCTGGATTACTATCTGGATGAGTTCACGTTCCGGTTCAACCGGCGCAGGTCACGCAGCCGGGGAAAGCTGTTCTTTCGCCTCGCGCAACAAGCCGTCGCTATTGATCCGGTGACCCGACACGAAATCGTTCACCCGGAAACCGAAAAATCGACCCACAAAACACAACCCCTTGGGTCTTGGTGAGTCAAGCGGATACCCATC